>CAZKXK010000054.1:0-10956 GCA_964556585.1 uncultured Anaerolineaceae bacterium | reverse complement strand
CCACGTTCTGTCAGGCGGCGGCGTAGCCCGGCACGGCCGGGGCACGTGAAGGGCCCCGAAGACTGGCTTCGGGGCCCACGTTCTGTCAGGCGGCGGCGGCGTAGGCCGGCACGCTCCCCTGCTCGCTGCTCTCGAGCGCAAGGATGGGGGAGGACTTGAAGCCCTTGAAGGTCAGGTACAGGCCCAGGAACAGCTCCCAGATGAACTCCGGGGCGGTCGCAATGCTCTGCAGCGTGGAGCCCTGCGGGATGACCCCGAGCAGCACGGCGACCGCGGTAGCCACGAGGAGCGGGCCTCCGACGAGACCGAACAGCGCCATGCGCCGCCCGACCAGGCCGGACCGGTACATCAGGTAGCCGAGGATTGCCCCTGTCCCGATGCCGTCGGCGAAGCTGGGACCGAGAAGGAACGTCCAGTCATGGATGGCGCGAAGCGTCCTGCCGATCGTCACGAGGCTACCGGCGTCGGCGCCAGCCGCCTGCTGGCGCAGCGTCACGATGGCCAGCAGGCTGAGCAGGCCGATCAGGATGAAGGTGCCCTCGACGAGCCGCTCGGCGACGTAGCCGAGGGCGAGCCCCTCGTTCTGCCGCTTGAGGAGCGGGAACAGGACGACGGCGCAGCCGATGTTGGTGACGATGAGGATCAGCTCGAGGAACGCACCAAGGAACACGCGGGTGTCGGCGCCCGCGCCGGTGATGTAGTTGGGATCGCTCAGCACGGGCCCGTAGGCGACCACGGCCCCGATCGAGGTGATGAACGTGAGGAGGAACAGCACGCCCACGGTGAGCGCGGTGCGTCGGTTTGAGGTCATCGCTGGAACTCCTTTTCGATGAATGACGGCCATCGGGCCAGGTTGGTCTAGCGCGGTTCGTTCGCCGGTTCTTCGGCTGGGTCGGGCTCGATGCGGATGACCGAGACCAGCGGCAGGCCCGTGTCCCGGACCTTCTGGAGCAGGCCGTGGAGGGCAGCCTGGTCGGGGATCGGGCCCCGGAGGATCGTGGTGCCGTCGCTCTCACGGCTGAGGCTCAGGCCGTCGAACCAGGTGGCCCAGCGCCTGTTGAGATGCCCCATGAGGCAGATTTCGTACCATCCGGCCTCGTGCTGATCGGCGTCCATTCGTCCGGTCATCTGCTCCTTTCCGCCGGCGATTCGATCGGTTTGCCGGCGTGATCACGAAGCTAGGAGCGGACGTGGTGAGCGGGCATCACCAGATGTGGTGAATGCGGTGGTGATTCTTCGGATCGGAGTGCGGCCGACGCCCGAGGGGCCGGGGTCAGCGGTCGCGGGCCCTGGCGAGCAGGTTCAGCTCGTCGGCCCGACTGACCGCGGCGCGACGGTTGTTGACGCCGAGCTTGGCGTAGATGCTCTTCGTGTGGGAGCGCACGGTGTGCAGGGAAACGACGAGCTCGCGGGCGATCTCCGGGCCATCAAGGTCGGTCGCGAGGAATCGGAGGACGTCGAGCTCACGCTCACTGAGCGGCTCGATCAGGGGCTGGCTGATGGGCGTTCGGTCCGCTCCGGGTCGGAAGGCCGCCAGGAGAGCTCGAACGTACGTCGGAGCGACGCCGCGCCTCGCCGCTGCCTGGAGCAGGGACGCGATCGCCTCGCCCTCGTCCACGAAGATCCGGACGTACCCCTCCGGCTCGGCCAGCGCCAGGGCGCGTCCGAGCGGCAGCGATGCCGCAGCGACATCGCCACCGGCCTGGAGCGCGAGTGCCTGGAGCACGAGAATCTCGATCGCGCTCCCGGCCCGTCCGCCAGCCAGCGCCGCGCCCAGGAGGCGCTCCAGGAGCTGGGTGGCCTGGCCGATGGAGTCCGCGTCCCGCTCCTGACGCGCCCGGCCGAGGAGAATCCTGGCCAGCGTGATGTGCTCATATTCCCGCAGGTAGGTCAGGTCGTCGCCGGGGAAGAGTCCCCGTTCGCGCGCCCAGGCGCCTGCCTCGGCCATCCGCCCGGCCGCGATCAACAAGCGCGCTCTCAAGGCAGCGATCGGGCGGACGTTCGGGAAGTAGTCGCCCACGTACAGGCGGTCGGCCTCGTCCACCATGGCCAGCGCACCGCCGAGATCTCCCTCCGCTGCCCGCATCCGAGCCATGGCGGCGTGCCACCGATAGGGGTTCTGGGCCAGCCCGAGGTTCTCCCCGAGGTCTCTGCTGCTCTCCAGGTGGCTCCGTGCGGCATCGAGATCATTGCGTTCGATGTGGAGAACGCTCATGCCGACGTGCATGTCGGCCGCTCCACGAAGCACGGGCCTGCCCGGTGAGGCCAGGAGCCCCAGGCCCCGCTCGTAGGTGCGCATGGCATCGTGGAGCCGCCCCTGGGCGATTCGGATGTCGGCCATCGCCATGGCGGTCCCGCTCATGTCCGCGATGTGCCCAGCCTCTTGCAGGTTGGCGTCGCACTCGGTCCAGGAGCGGTGCGCCTCCACGAGATCACCGGTCGACCAGGACGCCAGTGCCAGGAGCCCGGCGGCCGACCCGCGCGTGAGATGGTCGTCCGGCCCGGCGAGCTCGAGTCCACGCTCCGCATGCCGGATCGTCCCCGCCACATCGCCGATGACCAGCGCCTGCGCGGCACGGTAGGTGGCGATCTGACTCGGGAGACGAGCGAATTCCTCTTCGTCGACCACGATCGGCCAAGCGGTCACGCCTCTCGCTCGGTCATGCCCTTCCGGAGTCATGTCCAGCCACCGTTCGGCGTCCTGAAGGCGCGCTTCGGCGCCCTCGAGTTGGCCGTGGAGCAGCAACGCCCCGGCGTAATGGACGCTCAGGACCGGCCTGCCCGCGATGACATCGTCCGGCAGCGCTCTGAGCCACGCGAGCGCGAGCGATTCCCGTCTGCTGCTGCGCAGGGCCGGGATAGCTCGCTCGATGAGGTCTGCTGCGCGCGGGTAGTCCCCGGCGGCGAGGGAGTGGCGGACGGCCTCGGACGGCTCGCCCTTCTGCTCATACCAGTCACTCGCTCGCCGGTGCAGATCGAGGACGCGGTCGGGCTGCTCGTCCAGCAGGTGCGCACGCAGCACATCGGCGAAGAGCGGGTGGTAGCGGTACCAACGCCGGTGGTCATCGAGCGGGACAAGGAACAGGTTCCCTCGCTCGAGTGCCTCCAGCGCGGCCTTGCCGCCGTCCTGCCCGGTGACCGCATCGCACAGTGGTCCGTTCAACCTGTCCAGGATGCTGGTCTGAAGGAGGAAGCTCCGGGCGCGCTCAGGCTGACGCTGCAGAACCTCTTCGACCAGGTAGTCGACGATGTAACGGTCGTCCCCCGTGAAGCCCGCGATGAAGCCGGCGATGTCGTCGCGCCCCTGCATCGAGAGCGCCGCCAGCTGCAGCGCGGCGATCCACCCTTCGGTACGGGCCTCCAGCGCCGCGACATCCTCCGGGACGAGATGCAGCTCCATCACCTCGTTGAGATACGCCGCAGCTTCGTCGGGCGTGAAGCGCAGATCGGCCGCTCGGATCTCGACGAGCTCGCCGCGCCCTCGCAAGCGACCCAGCGGCAGGGCAGGGTCAGCGCGGGTTGTGATCACCAGGTGGAGCCGTGGTGGAAGGTGCTCCAGCAGGAACGCGACCCCGCCCTGGATGTCAGGGGTATCGACCTCGTGGTAGTCGTCGAGCACAAGCACGATGTCCCTCGGCACCGCGTTGAGCTCGTTGAGCAGCGTGGCCAGGATCGACTCGATCGGTGGTGGCTGGGGCCCCTGAAGGAGGGAGAGCGCACCCGCGCCGACTCCTGGGACCACGGTCTGCAGCGCGGCGATCAGGTAGGGCCAGAACGTGGCGGCCTCGATGTCGCCCGGATCGAGCGAGAGCCACGCCGTGGACCGTTCACTGGCCGGAGAGGCTGCCAGCCATTCGGCCAGCAGCGTCGTCTTGCCGAAGCCGGGCGGGGCCGAGATGAGCGTCAGCTTCGACGCGGCGCCCCGGCTCAGGCGCTCGTCAAGTCTGGGACGTGCCACCAGGCCGCGTCGCGGTTTGGGGACATAGAGCTTGGTTTCGAGCAGCGGACTTGCCATGCGCTCCGGGCTTTCCGTCAGGAGTAGTAGCTGCGCCCGGACGAACGCAGGTCCTGGGCGACGGACTCGATGGCCTTCCCGACGGAGGCTGGGTCCGTGTCGCCCTTCACAAGGGCCTGGACCTGGCTGCTCATCTCTGCGTCGATCTCCGGCTCCCAGAGCCAATTGAGTGACGTGATGGCATCGTCGAACATCGGCAGGAACTCTCGGGCCACCGGGTCGTGGATCGCAGCGTTCGAAGCGGCGATCGGCGAGTAGGACTGGATGCCCTCGACAACGGCCCGGTCGACCTCGGGCCGACTCGCGTACTCGAGGAATGCATACACGCTGTCGCGGCTTGCAGCAGGTGCGGCCGGCAGGGCGAAACCGGCCCAGGAAATGATCGAGCGCGCTCTCGAGGTCTCATCAATGAGTGGTAGCGGCGCCACATGCAGGTTGAACGGGACTGTGGGCGTGCCTGCCTGGAGCGGCGCCAGGAGCCAGGTGCCGTTGTAGGTCATCGCGGCCTTCCCCTGCAGGAAGAGCAATTGCATCGTTGGGTAGTCCGTCGCCGCGGACCCTTCGAGCAGGACGCCGGAGATCCGGAGGTCGGCGATGGTCTGGAAGGCTTCGATCCATTCGGGGCTGTCGTATCGGACCTGGCCTCTGATCGTGCTCTCGACGAATGCCAGCGGGTCGCCGGTACGCTCCGCGATCATGGGCAGCAGCCACATCACGAGCAATGGATTGAACGAGACGTCACCGGAGCAATAGACCAGCGGTGCCACCCCGAGCGCCGACAACGGTTTCACCATCGCCTTGAGGTCCGCGATCGTCCTTGGAGCCTCGAGACCCGCCTGATCGAGCAACGCCTTGTTGTAGTACAGGCCCGTGGTCTGGACGCCCCGACTCAAGGCGAGCGGAAATGCTCTCGTGGTCGTCTCTCCAAGGCCCGAGAGATGGAAGCGCTCGGGCACTCGGGTGAGCACGTCGGCCAGCCCAGGATCAGCACCGAGGTCCGCCAGGAGGCCGTCACGAGTCCATGCTCGAACGAACAACCCATCGAGGATCACCAGCCCTACGGGCTCGCCGGACTCCAACTCGGCGCGGGCGAGCCGATCCAGGTCACCGCCGAGGCCGGAGACCGCCCGGATGTCCCAAGCCACAGCCGGATGCTGCGCCTTGAAGTCGTCGAAGACCTTCTTGATCGCCGTGTCGGTGGTTGGATCCCCGCCCTCGGCCAGGACGGTGATGGAACCGGACAAAGCCTGCGTCGTCGAGGCGACGGATGGCGCCAAGCCACCGCCCGAACTCCGGGCGACCGAGGCTACCTCGCTGCGGCTCGGCGCGGCGCACGCAGCGAGCAGCGGAGCAACCGAACCGCCCGCGACGATGAGGGCACCGAGCTTGAGGATGTCCCGGCGACTGCGAATCCGCGTCCACGGGCTGTCGCGGGTCTGACGAACCGGCTCCACTGGGCGACTCCTCGCGGACTGGGGCGCCTCCAAACGCCATCGGTTGGCGCAGAGCAGTATGGTTCGGCCGATTCAGTTCGGCTAGGGAGTAGGTGATGGGCCAGGCGAATCGTCGTGGCGGCCGAAGCCCACGCGGTGCCAGTGACCCCTCGACTGCCTCTCGATCGCCGAGCTTCGGGTGAAACGCGGGCCACGTTCTACCGGGACAGTCCAGCCTTGATCGAGTCCCGTGCTCGCATGGCGTTCCTCGGCCGGTCGCACCGCGAAGGCGCCATCGACCTGCTGTTCCTCGTGCCGACCCTCTTGATCCTGGCCGCGTTCCTCGTCTACCCGCTCGTCTACGGCATCGTGCTCAGCGTGCATGACACGAAGGGCTTCGAGCTCACGAGCTTCGTGGGGCTGGATCACTACGTGCATGCGATCCTCGGAGACGCCGTCTTCCATCGGAGCCTGCTGAACACGTTCCTGTTCACAGGCGCAGCAGTCGTGCTCCTGACGGGCGGTGGGCTGTTCCTTGCCGTGCTCGTCGGCGAGGTGAAGCACGGAAGGACGTTCTTCCGGATCGTGTTCTTCGCGCCGTTCGTCCTTGCCTCGGTCGCGGTCGGTGAGGTCTGGAGGTTCCTGTACGCGCCCTTCTTCGGGATCGTGGCCACCGTCGGGTCGGCCCTCGGGCTCCACACGCTGACCATCGCGCCGCTCGCGGACGCCAACACCGCGCTCTGGGCGATCATGGTCGCCTTCGTGTGGCGGTTCGCCGGCTTCATCATGGTCGTGTATCTCGCGGCGATCCAGGGGCTCCCGCGCGAGTACTACGAATTCGCTGTCCTCGAAGGTGCCGGCAGGTTCGCGCAGTTCAGGCGAATCACGTGGCCGCTGCTGTGGCCGCACACGTTCACGTTGGTCCTCTTGACCACGCTCGGGACCCTGCGGATCTTCGACATGGTGTGGGTCATGACCGAGGGTGGTCCTTCCCACGCCACCGAGACGGTCGCCACCGACGTCTACGTCACCGCGTTCCGGTTCCTCCAGGTCGGCTACGCGCAAGCGATGGCGATGATCCTGTTGTTCCTGATCCTGGCGCTTGCACTGGTGGAATACCGGCTCTTCGAGCGCCGCGCCGAGATGGTGAGCTCGTGACCAGGCTGCCGCGTGTTCGCTGGTCCGCCGTGCTGCTCAGCGGTCTCGCCGTCGTCTGGCTGTACCCGGTGGTCTGGACCCTGGCGAACGCGATCAAGCCCGGCGCGGACATCTATCGCGCTCCGTGGGACTTGCCGTGGCCGCCCGCCATCGGGAACATCGGCGAGGCGTGGAGCCGCGGCCAGCTCGGCGCCGCGCTGACGAACTCCGCATACATCACCGCGATGACCGTAGCGGCCGTCCTCGTGGTCTCGGTCTCCGGAGCGTATTCGCTCACGCGGCTGCGACCACCCCTCCGAGCCGTGTTCTTCATCGTGGTCCTGGCGCCGCTGATCGTCCCGACAGACGTGCTCATCGTTCCGCTGTTCGCGATGTTCCGCGCCGTTGGTCTGATCAACAGCCTGCCCGGGGTTGCGCTGTTCAACGTCATGGCCAACGTTTCGTTCGCAACGCTGCTTCTTACCGGCTACTTCCGCACGATCCCCCGGGATGTCATCGATGCCGCCCGGGTCGATGGAGCCGGCCGGATCGAGGTCCTGCTCGGGATCATGGTCCCGCTCGCGCGGCCGGGTATCGTCGCCGTTGCCGTCCTCGTCGCGGTCTTCACGTGGAACGACTTCAGCGGATCGCTCGTGCTCATCCAGAAGCCGGATGCGTTCACGGTGCAGCTGGCCCTGACCCGATTCTCCACGCTCTACGCCACGGACCAGGGGCTCACCTTCGCAGGCATGGCGATAGCCATCCTCCCGCCGCTACTCCTCTTCCTGGTGCTCCAGCGAAGCTTCATCCAGGGTTTGGCCGCGGGAGCCATTCGCCGCTGACGGACCGGCTGACCGTACGCGGTCCGACCTCGTCGGGTCGTATCAGTGATGGGTCCGGATGGAGGCGATCGCGGAGGCAGGCAGGATGGCGGCGGCCGATGGCCGCACTCCCCGCCATGACGCGATCCACGCCCGTGGCATACTCCGCCGACCTGGGGGTGGCAGCGGACCGCGAGGTCCC
Source organism: uncultured Anaerolineaceae bacterium (assembly GCA_964556585.1). Classification (GTDB taxonomy): domain Bacteria; phylum Chloroflexota; class Limnocylindria; order Limnocylindrales; family CSP1-4; genus CTSoil-043. The sequence goes on along the minus strand of CAZKXK010000054.1, from coordinate 3,348 downwards.
ACCAGCGCGGCGTCCAACTCGGTCGCCATCCGTTGCGCTGAGCCAGTGGCCAGACCCCCCGGCATGGCGTGACCGCGCCTGGAAAGGTCAGGGGGCTCCGAGATGTCAACCGAGCAGAACAAGCAGGTCGTGCGCGAGTGGACCGACCTCGCCCTTAATCAGCGCAGGCCCCAGGAAGCCGTGGCCAGGTACCTCGGCCCGTACTATCGACAGCACAACCCCGGCGCGGCAGATGGTCCCGAACCGTTTGTCCGGTTTGTTGAATGGTTCGCGCAGACTTACCCTGGCTCTCGCATGGAACCAAAAAGGATCATCGCGGAAGGCGATTACGTCGTCATGCACAGTCATCTGATCCTTGAACCCGGCGGTCGTGGATCGGCGGTCGTGGATATCTTCCGTCTTGAAGACGGCAAGATCGTCGAGCATTGGGATGTCGTGCAAGAAATCCCCGAGAACGCTGCCAACGACAACACAATGTTCTAGCACCATCGACGCGGGCGACTCCACCTACGCAAGGCCACGCGCGGCCCAGGCCACGGCGGTCGTCGCGAACGGCTCCGCCGGCACCCTGCGCCGGCACCGGTCGCGCAGCTCCGAGCGCCGGTCGTCGTCAAGGCTCGCCAGGTAGGCACCGGCGGGGCCCGCGCCACGCGTGAACGGCTCCCACCAGGCCTCGAACGTCGCATGCTCGAGTCGCACGGACAGGGTCGCCCCCTCGACAGCGCGCAGCCCCACAGCCCGGAACAGCTCGGCCAGCTGGCCTTCGCGCGTGCCGGGTCGATGAGACTCGTCGTCGACGTCGGGGTCCATCGCACGTGCGGCGTTCCAGAAGATCCGGAGGGGACCGTGGCTCCCGAAGTGGTCCCAGACGCACGCGGCGACGACACCGTCGCGCCGCGTGACGCGGCCCATCTCGGTCAGTCCCGCGAAAGGGTCCTGCATGAAGTGGACGACCAACTGCGCCAGGGCCGCGTCAAACGACTTGTCTCCGAACGGCAGCCGCTCGGCCGGCGCCTGGCGGACGTCGACGCCCGAATTGCGCACCCGCGTCGCGGCCACGAACGGCTCGGACGGATCCGTGGCAGCCACCCCGGAGGGACCCAGCCGCTCGACCAGCTCGCCCGTCAACGCGCCGGTGCCGCACCCGACGTCGAGCACCCGCTGCCCAGCCCGGACGGCGGCGAGGTCCGCCATCTGGCCGGACAACAGGCGCGAAAACCGGCCCATGAAGCCGTCATAGGCTTCGGCGGCGACATCGAAGCTCACGTGGCCGGAACCTCCCCCCCGCCACCTCGGAGGCGGCGAGCCGATAGCATACGCGAACGGTTCCAGACGTCCGTCGAGGCCACCCGGCCCTGGGGCGTCTCTCCGACCGTCCCCTGCTTCCTCACGCGGCACGTCCACGACCAGCGGAGACCGCGTCGCGACTCGGGCGCGCGACGACCTGACGCGCCCCGAAGGCGACGCGCCCGAGGAACAACGAGCTGAGGGATGCGACCGGCGCTCACGGGCCGTTTGTCCCGGGCGCATCGGTGGTACGCGGCAGCCGATAGGTCGAATCCCACGGGGTCATCGGTCGTTGAACCGATGACGAGACGTGCGCCGCCAGCCATGGTGTTGACCCGGCGCCGGAATGGCGCCAGCCAGGAGGCCACGGTATGGCGAAGTTCATGGACGTGCACGACGGCTTCATCGGCGTCACGGGCGAGCAGCTGCGCGAGGCCCACGACCGCGACCTCGCGATCGAGAACAGCGAGGGCGTGCACTTCGAGCGGGCGTGGCTCGACCCGGAGGCGGGCAAGGTGTTCTGCCTGGCGACCGGCCCGTCCAAAGAGGCCGTGATGCGGATCCATGAGCGCGCGGGACATCCGACGAGCGAGGTCTACGCGCTCACTGTCGAGGTCTGATCCGCCCACCCCCGAGGACCATCGAGGACGAGGAGGGATCCACACATGATCCAGCGCGCGACGAAGACAACGAGGTTCATGGCAGCGGCCGCCACCGCGAAGACCACGTCCGGGGGGTAGCGTGACCCTCGGCGACCGCGGCCCCGGCCGCCCGTTCGCGGGCCGGTCGGGGCCCTGCCATGTCCGGCCCGGCCGGGTCTTGGGGGCCGGCACGCGCCGACCATACGTTTCGAGGGGACGCGGCGCGAACCTACCGCGCGACTGCCATCGTCCAGGCGGCGATTTCCGCCCGCCGCCCCGCGCCGAGCTTGGCCAGGATGTGCTCCACGTGCGCGCCGACCGTCTTGGGCGACAGGCCGAGGCGGCTTGCGATCTCGCCGTTGGTCATGCCCTCGGCTACCAACCGGGCGATCTCGTACTCCCGGGCGGACAGCGGCCGCCAGGGCTCCTCCCCGGCGCCGCGGCTCCGGGCCAGGCTCTCGAGCTCCTGGGCTCGCGCGATCAACGGCGGGCTGTCGAGGCGCTCGGCGAGCGCGCGGACGGCGCGCAGGACGGGAAGAGCCTCAGCCGGGCGATTGGCCCGGAGGAGGCAGGCGGCCAGGTCCAGCCGAGCCCAGGTGGCCTCCCACGTGCGGGGCCGTGCGTCCCAGCCCTCGATCGCAGACTCGAGCGCGGTCCGGGCCGCCACGGTCGACCCGGCGGCGAGACGGATGAGCCCGTCGGCGTGCTCGACCGCAGGGCGAGCGACGGCCTCCCAGGCTGACAGCATCGAGCGGGTCTCCGCGAACCACCGCTCGGCGGCGTCCGGCCGGCGCAGGGCGAGGTTCGCGCGCACCCCGGATACCACGAACGGCACGAGGAGCGCCCGCTCGCCGGTCCTGTCCGCCAGCCGCAACCCCTCCTCGCAGTGTTCGATGGCGACCCCGGGCTCACCTGCGATCAGGGCGGTCTCGGCGAGACCCCACAGGGCCGGCATGACGAGCTCGACCTCCTCGCTCGCGCGGCCGATGTCCAGCGATGCGCCGAGCAGGTTCCGGGCTCGATCCACCTGCCCGCGGCCAAATGCGACGAAACCGAGCGCGTCACGGGATCCCAGGGTGCCCCGCCGGCTGCCTCGCTCCACGATCTCGATCTCTGCCATCGGGATCGTGTCATCCCAGCGTCCCTGGGCCCACGCGACGTGGGCCGATGTCGCCGCGAGGACGTGACGGCAGTACGACTGCTCGATCTCGTCGGCATACCGCAGGCCTTCGCGAAGGCCGATCTCTGCCGTGGCGTAATCCATCACCCGGACGGCCATGGCGGCCGCCCAGCGGTACGCGGTGACACCGGTGCTCTCGAGCTTCGAGTCGCGCGCTTCTCGGGCGACGCGGAGCATGGCCGCAAGGCCCGATCCGACGTTGCCCGCGAGCACGTCCACGGAAGCCGCGGTGAATTCGAT
>CAZKXK010000053.1:0-11129 GCA_964556585.1 uncultured Anaerolineaceae bacterium | reverse complement strand
CTTGACAAGGTCGCCGATCGGCGCCCCCGAGGCGGCGGTGGCCGCGTACCCGCTGACGGTGCTGGTGGCACCCGAGGCGCTGGTAGCCGTGGCCGTGAGCGCGTCGCTGACGGCAAAGTTGGCGGCGACGTACTGGATGAGGTAGGCGAAGATCCCCTGGATCGCGAGGGACAGGAGCACCGCCCGACGCACGTCGCGCTTCGGATTCCGCGCCTCGGCTCCGAGCGCCGTGACGGACTCGAACCCGACCAGCAACAGGATCGCGATGGTGCCCTGGAACAGGACGTTGGTCAGGTTGTGCGGCAACACGACCGAGACGATGTCCCTGTGGGCGTAGGCAAGGTCCGGATGGGTCAACCGGAACGCGATCGCGAGGACGCTGACGGCCACCAGCGCGGTGAGCTGGATCACGTTGATGACGATGGCCGTCATCGTGGAGCCGGAGATCCCGCGAAAGGCGATCAGCCCCGTGACGGCAGCGAAGACGAAGACGAGGCCGATCTCGAACGGGGTCGTCAGGGTCACCCCGAAGAGCCCGAGGATGTAGACCGCCAGGATCCCGGTGAAGGCCACCATGATCCCCGGGTAGATCCAGTAGTACAGGTGGGAGATCCAGCCGACGACGAACTTCGCGAGGCGGGCGAACTTGTAGTGGAGGGCTTCCTCGCGCTCCAGGAACGCGGCCTCGGCGAAGTAGTACGAGGACCCGGCCCCCGCGGAGGGGTACAGGTTGGCGAGCTCCCCGTAGCTCCAGGCCGTGAGGAACGCGAGCACGAGCGCGAACACCAGGCCCGGGACCATGTCGTACGCGGTGGTGGCTCCCCCGTTGGACTGGATCGACTGCGACTGGAAGGTGGTCCAGAGGAACGCGCCGGGCGCGATCAGGGCCATCGCGTTGACCGTGAGCCCGGTCAGGCTGAGGGTCCGCTTCATCTCGGGGGCGGGATTGCTCGCCATCTCGTCTCCTTCCATTGCGGGCGGCCATCCGGACGCCGGCACCCCGACGACGGGTCCCCCGATGGTGGCGGACGCCTCCTCCGGCGCCCATCACGCCGACCGTGACGCGGAGGTGCGGATCGGTTGCGCCGGGGTCGCATTTCGCGGGACCGCGCACGCGCCGGCGCGACCTGCCGAACGGGGGCAGAATTGGGCCATGTCCGAGACGGCCCGCGATCCAGACCTGCTCGCCTCCGGCGACACCACCCATGTCGCGCCCGCGAGCGCCGCACCCACGTCCAGCGATCCCGGCGTGGCCCCCGCCGACGCACACCCGACCCGCGTCGCGATCGTGGGAGCCGGCGCCGTCGGGTCCACGTTCGCGTTCGGCCTGCTCCTGTCCGGGCTCGCCGCCGAGATCCTGCTGGTGGACGCCAACGCGCAGCGCGCCGAGGGCGAGGCGATGGACCTCATGCACGCGGTCCCCTTCGCGAAGACCGCCCGCGTGTGGTCGGGTCCGCTGGAGGAGTGCCGCGGGGCCGCGATCACGGTGATCGCGGCAGGCGCTGCGCAGAAGCCGGGCGAGAGCCGCCTGGACCTGGTTCGCAAGAACGCCGCGATCTTCGGCCAGATCGTGCCGGCGGTCGCACGGGCCAACCCGGACGGGATCATCGTCGTCGCCACGAACCCGGTGGACGTGCTGTCCTACCTGACCTACCGGATCAGCGGGCTTCCGCCGGAGCGGGTCATCGGCTCGGGCACGATCCTCGACACGTCACGCTTCCGGATGCTCCTCGCTGAGCACTACGGCGTGGACCCGCGTTCCGTCCATGCCTACATCGCCGGCGAGCATGGCGATTCGGAGGTGCCGGTCTGGTCCTCCGCCAACATCGCCGGCATGCCGCTGGCGGATTTCGGGCGGGCCAACGGGATCGGGCACGACCAGGGCTCCCTCCAGCAGATCTTCGAGTCCACCCGCGACGCCGCCTACCAGATCATCGAGCTGAAGGGGGCCACGTCCTTCGCGGTCGCGGCGGGCCTGGTCCGGATCGTCGAGGCGATCCTGCGCGACCAGTCCACGGTCCTGTCCGTCAGCTCGCTGATCTGCGACTACTACGGCATCGACGACGTCTACCTGTCCGTGCCGACGGTCCTGGGGCGGCGCGGCGTGGAGCGGACCCTGCGCCTGGCCATGTCGGCCGAGGAGGCGTCGGGCCTGCGACACTCCGCCGAGCTGCTGCGGGCGACGATCGCGACGCTGGGGCTGGACCCGCGCTAGACCCCTCGGGCGCCGAACCTCCCGGCGCCGAAGCTTCAGGCCAGCGCGATGGCGGCGGCCTCGGCCCGCAGGGCCGCGTATCCGGGCTTGATCACCGCGGTGATCAGCCGCAGCCGGCCGTCGAACGGCTCGAACGCCGACTTCATGCCATTGAGGGTGAGCCACTCCATCTCGTCGAGCCCGATCCCGAAGGTCCGGGACATCGCGGCGAACTCGCTGGAGAGCGAGACGCCGCTCATCAGCCGGTTGTCGGTGTTGAGCGTCACGCGGAAGCGGAGCCGGCGCAGCAGGTCGATCGGGTGGTCGGCCAGCGTCGCCACCGCGCCGGTGTGCAGGTTCGAGGTGGGGCACATCTCGAGCGGGACGCGCCGGTCCCGCACGTACGCGGCGAGCCGCCCGAGGTGCGGCCGGCCGGCGTCGTCGATGGTGATGTCGTCCACGATCCGGACGCCGTGACCCAGCCTGGCTGCGCCGCACCACTGGAGCGCCTCCCAGATGGAGGGCAGCCCGAACGACTCGCCGGCGTGGATCGTCGAGTGGAAGTTCTCGCGCTGGACCAGGTGAAACGCGTCGAGGTGGCGGGTCGGCGGGAAGCCCTTCTCGGGCCCGGCGATGTCGAACCCGACGCAGCCGCGATCGCGCCAGCGGACGGCCAGCTCGGCGATCTCGACCGACCGCGCGTATTGGCGCATTGCGGTGCAGATGAACCGGACCACGATCGGCCGGCCGGCGGCCCGCGCCTCCGCCATGCCGCGCTCGAAGCCCGCCAGGACCGCCGCCACGACCTCGTCGAGCGCGAGCCCCCCGGACGTCGATAGCTCCGGCGCGTAGCGCACTTCCGCGTAGACCAGGCCATCGGCCGCCAGGTCCTCCGCGCACTCCGCGCTGACCCGCTCGATCGCGTCGCGGGTCTGCATGAGCGCGACGGTGTGGACGAACCCCTCGAGGTACAGCTCGAGCGACTTGCGGTCGGCGCCCCGCGTGAACCACGCCTGGAGCTCGTCCGCATCGTGCGTGGGCAGGGCCGTGTAGCCGACCTCCCGGGCCAGGTCGATGACGGTCTGCGGCCGGAGGCCGCCGTCGAGGTGATCGTGGAGGAGGACCTTGGGGGCGCGCTGGATGGTGCGGTCGTCGAGCATGCCGCGATCGTACGCCGTGGCCGAGTCGACGGCGCGGCCCCCGGCCGGCGGCGCTGCTACGTTCCGGTGCCCCCCAGGCGCGCGCGGGCCGCGGCCAGCGCGGCGGCCACGCGGCCGGGCGCCGTCCCGCCTACCACGTCGCAGGAGGCGAGCGCCGCGTCGAGCGTCGCCGCCTCGCGGAGCGCCCCGGGCAGCCCCGGATCGCCCGCCAGCCCCATGACCGCGGTGTCTCGGCTCTCGGCGAGGGCTGCCGCGATCACGCCGTCGGAAAGCTGGGTCAGCGCGATGCCCTCCGCCTCGGCGGCAGCGACCAGGCGCCCCACGACGTGGTGTGCGTCGCGGAACGGCACGCCGCGCCGCACCAGCGCATCCGCGACGGCGGTCGCGGTCGTGAAGCCCTCGGAGGCCGCGCGCCGCATCGCGTCGTGGTCGACGGCCAGCGTCTCGAGCATCCCGGCCATCACCCCGAGCGAGCCCTCGAACACCGCGCAGGCCTCGAAGAGCGGCGGCTTGTCCTCCTGGAGGTCGCGCTGGTAGGCCAGCGGCAGACCCTTGAGGAGCGCCAGGAACCCGGCCAGCGAACCGACCACGCGGGCGGCGCGTCCCCGGACCAGCTCGGCGGGGTCGGGGTTCTTCTTGTTCGGCATCATCGACGAGCCGGTGGTGAACGCGTCCGCCGCGCGCACGAACCCGAAGCGCGGGTTCGACCACCAGGTGAGCTCCTCGGCCAGGCGCGACAGGTGGAGCATGCCGAGGACGACCACGAAGAGCAGCTCGGCCACGAAGTCCCGGTCCGAGACCGCGTCCAGCGAGTTCGCCGTGACCCCGTCGAAGCCGAGCTCGCGGTCGACCCACTCCCGGTCGAGGGGGTAGCCGGCCCCGGCCAGCGCGCCGGACCCGAGCGGCGAGCGGTTGGTCCGCTGCCGGCAGTCGGCCAGCCTGCCCCGATCGCGCTCGAGCATCTCGACGTACGCCAGGAGATGGTGCGCGAACAGGACCGGCTGCGCCGGCTGGATGTGCGTCATCCCGGGCAGGACGGCGTCACCCTCCCGCTCGGCGAGGTTCACCAGCGCCCGCTCCATGGCGACGATCGCGCCGTCGAGGCCGTCGATCGTGCGGCGCGACCAGAGCCGCAGGTCCGTGGCGACCTGGTCGTTGCGCGAGCGCCCGGTGTGGAGCTTCCCGGCCAGCGGGCCGATCCGGGCCGCCAGCGCGGCTTCCAGGTTCAGGTGGACGTCCTCGAGGCCCGGGTCCCAGGCGAGCGTGCCCGCGTCCACCTCGGCCCGGAGCGCCCGCAGCCCGTCGACCAGCGCCGCGACCTCCACCTCCTCGAGCAGCCCCGCCCTGCCGAGCCCGCGCACGTGGGCGACGGAACCGTCCAGGTCGTCGAGCGCCAGGGCCCGGTCGACCTCAGTCGAGCGCGTGAAGTCGGCCGCCCGCGCGTCCGTCTCGCCGGCGAACCGTCCACCCCAGAGCCGCATCCTCGCCTCCCCTACCCCAGCGTCGGTGCCACGAATGGTAGCGACGCCGCGGCCTCGTCCAGCGGAACCGGTCCTTCGCCGGCCCGCGGGAAGACGGCCAGGGCCAGGATCGCGGAGGCCACCGCCAGCACGGCCGCCGCGCCGAAGAGCGCCCCGGAGCCGAGGACGGCATAGACCTGTCCGCCGACCAGGTTCGCCACGACCGCCGCGGCCCCGAACGCGGTGACCTGGTACAGGCCCTGGCCGGTGGCCTGCAGCTGCGGCGGCAGGAGGACCGCCATCGTGAGGACGGCGCCCACCCAGAGGCCGGCGAAGGCGATCCCGCTGACGAAGCGCGTCGCGATGATGAGCGTCGGCGAGTCCAGCACGGCCCATCCCACGAAGCATGCGGCGTAGAGGAGCGCGCTGCCGGCGACCAGGCCGCGCAGCCCGATCCGGGCCGCGACGCTTCCGACGAGGAGCATCGCCGGGATCTCGGCGAACGCGCCCACCGAAGAGACCAGGGCGACGTCGAACGGGTTCCCCCCGAGCGCCACGACGCGAAGTGGCAGGTACGTGAACCCGGCGATGATCCCGATGTGCACCAGGAACAGTGCGACCAGCACGCTCCTCAGGCGTGGCTGCACCTGCAGGGCAACCGCCATCGAGCCGCCCCGGGCGCGGCCGGGCGCGTGCCTGGCGAGGTCCGCGCGGGGCAGGTCCGGGGTGAGCCGCGCAGCGATGGCCAGGGCCACCGCGAAGGCCGCGCAGAGGCCGAACGCCGGCCCGTACCCGGTCCGGTCGTAGAGCAGCCCGACCCCGGCCGACGAGACCGCGAATCCCATCGACGCGAGGAGCCGGACCCGCGCGTAGTCGCGGGCACGGTCGGCGACCGCGTTGACGGCGAGCGCGTCGGCCAGCGGCCCCCAGCCGGACTCGAACAGGCTGAACACCACGAAGCACGCGGCCACGACGAGCGCCGGGATGGGCGAACCCGCCAGCACCATGACGGCGGCGGCGGCCAGGGCGGCGATCACGAGCGCGCTGCGACGCCCGAGGACGACGTCTGCCAGGTGACCCCACGCTGGGACGGCAATCGTGAAGGCGGCCGAGGACATCGCCGTGATCACGCCGATCTCCACGGGCGAGAAGCCGCGCGAGGACAGGATCACGGCGACGAACGGGAAGAAGATGCCCTGGGCGATCCCGTTGGCGATGAAGACGGCACGGATGGCGCGCATGCGCCCGCAATGGTACGGGCGTGGCACGGCGCGGGGGGCGCGCCCGCGTGTGCCCGACGTGGCAGACTCCGGCGGTGGACCCCGGCCCAGCGCCCTCCCCCGATGACGCCGCGCGGACCGAGGCCCTGAACCCTGGCGATGAGCCGACGACGCTGAGCCGCCGCTCCCGCCGCGAGCGCGCCGGCAGCTCCTACCCGGCCCTCCTCGGCGTGCTTGCGCTCTCGTGGGGCTCCAGCTACCTGTTCATCAAGATCGGGGTGGCGACCCTGCCACCGCTGAGCCTGGTCGCCGGGCGCCTGTTCGTCGGCCTGGCCGTGCTCCTCGTGGTCGCGGGCATCACCCGTACGCCGTTCCCGCGCGATCGCCGGACGGTCGGAGGACTGGCCGTCCTCGGCGCGGTCAACATCGCGATCCCGTTCTGGCTGATCGGCTGGGCCGAGCAGCACATCACGTCCGGGCTCACCGGGATCCTCCAGTCGACCTCGCCGTTCTTCACCCTCGTGCTCGCCGCGACCTTCCTCCATGACGAGCGCGTGACGCGCGGCCGGGTCACCGGGATCGCCCTCGGCTTCCTGGGAATCTTCGTCCTCTCCGCGAACGACCTGGCCGACGTCGCGAGCGCGGCCGGGGCCCAGCGCCTGCTCGCCGAGCTGGCGGTGGTGCTTGCCTCGCTCGCCTATGGCACCGGCAACACGTTCGCGCGGCGCGCGCTGCGCGACACTCGCCCGCTCGTCCTCGCCACCGGGCAGGTCGGCTGGGCGTTCGCGATGATCGTCGGGCTGGCCTTCCTGGTGGACGGCGGGATCACGGTCCCGGCCGTTCCCGAGGCTGCCCTCGCCGTCGCGTGGCTGGGCGCCGTGGGCACGGGGTTCGCCTACGTCGTGTACTTCCGGCTGCTCGCCGGGTGGGGCCCGACGCGCACCTCGCTCGTCGCCTACCTGCTGCCGGTGGTCGCGGTGCTGCTCGGCATCGTCGTCCTGGGCGAGACGGTCGACGCCACGTTCCTCGCCGGGGCGGCCTTCATCGTGGCCGGGATCTGGGTCGTCAACCGGCGCGGCTGAGACCGGCGCGGTTGACGGGGCGCGAGCGCGACCCGGACCGGCGGACCCGGCCCGCGGTCCCGGCGATCAGTCCACGTCGCGCCGGGACATGCCCCAGGCACCGAGCAGGATCCCGCCGGCCGCGATGACCACGCAGGCGACGACCCCGGCGAGGTCCCACTGGCCGATCATCGGTTGGCCGAGATGGGCGGTGAGGGCCAGCTGGTGGACCCAATCGGGCAGGTTCAGCGGCGGCGCGAGCAGGTCGACCAGGTAGGTCGCCACCACGACGAGCGCGGCGATCTCGGCCGCGAGCGACGTCCGCCACAGGCCGCCCACCGCGACGCCGACGCCGACGATCGCGGCGGCAAACAGGCCGAGCGACGCGGTCCCGACGATCGCGTCGCCCATGGTTGCGCCCCCGGCCACCGCACCCAGCCCGATCCCCGCGGCCAGCAGCACGGTCATCACGACGACCGCGAGGATCGCTCCGACCCCGCCGGCGATCACCCAGCGGGCGCGGGTCATCGGGACGGCCAGGATCTCCTCGAGACGGCCGTCGGTCTCGTCCGACGCCCACTTCGAGACGAACGTCGCGGCGGCCAGGCCGGCCGCGATGTACAGCAGCTCCGCGTAGAGCTGGAGCCAGCCGCCCGCGGTCTGCAGCTCCAGGCCCCGGAAGACTCCGGCCAGGGTGCTCGAGAGACTCGGATCCTTCTTGATCTGGTCGGCGAACGGGCCGACGAGCGAGGCGAGGAGCGCGCCCATGAGGCCGAAGCCGATCCCCCACGAGAGCGCCCGCGGGAGCTCGTCGCCGAATGCCCGGCTCACCGGCCCGCGGACCCCGAGGACGTCCTCGGGCAGGGCCGGGAGCCCGAGGCCGGCGGTGACGCCGAGGTCGCGGCGGCGGAACAGCTCGACCCCGAGCCCGAGCAGGACGACAGCCACGACTCCCACCGCGGCGAGGCCGGGCCAGTCGTAGTCACCGACCAGCGGGATGTGGTCGGCGGTCCAGTGGAACGGGCTCAGCAAGACGAGCGGACCACCGACCTCGAGGCCGCTCGCAGCCCAGAGTGCCACCATGGCGAGCCCGGCGACCCCGGCCGACCCGGAGCGGCCGAGGAACGGAGCGAGGGCGAGGGCCAGGCCGCCGAAGAACATGGCGATGAACCCGGCCCAGAGTGCGAACCCGACCGCCGACTCGATGGAGATCCGGTCGCCGAGCGTGGCGTCGCCGAACGCGTTCGAGCTGACCACGATCATGATCGCGATGAAGGCCATCGCCAGCCAGAGCATCGTCAGGTGGGCGGCCAGCTTCTCGAGCGCGATCCGGCGCTTGCCGAACGGCGCCGCGGCAACGATGTCGAGGCTGCCGCGACTCGCTTCGCCCGCCAGCGTCCCGGACAGGGCGAGGATCGACCAGAGCGCGGTGCCGAGGGCGAACAGCGCGCCGTACTTCCAGGTCATGTAGCCGCCGAGCGTGCCGAGCTTCGAGCCCATCAGGGTCGCGTTGCCGAACAGGTTCACCATCGACGCCGGCATGCTCCCGATGAGCGCGTTGACCTCGAGACGCGCCGCCGGCGTTGGGAAGACGGTTCCGATGGCTGCGCCCAGCACGAGCGTGATCCCGCCCAGCAGGCCCGCGGCGATGAGAAAGGCGAGCCGGGAATCGCGGATCGTCTTGCCGTAGATGCTCCCGAAACCGTAGATGCGGCTCGTGAAGGGGATCGTCGGGAGCGGCGCGGCCCGGGAAGGCGCGCCGGCGCTAGCGGCCATTGCTCTTCACCTCCACGGCCTGCTGCCCGTACTGGGCCAGGAACGTCTCCTCCAGGCTCGGCTCCCGGCTCACGAAGTCGAGCAGCTCGTAGCGGGCGGCGGCCTGGACCACCGGCGTGATGGGCCCGCTGACCCGCAGGCGCAGGACGTGGTCGTCGACCTGCACGTCGCTGACGCCGGGGAGCGCCGAGAACGCCGTCTCCGGAACCGGCCCGGCGAAGCGGAGCTCCACCTGGTGGTGGGCCAGGTCGCGCAGGCCTTCCACGGTGTCCACCTTGACGAGCCGCCCCTCCCGGATGATCGCCACGCGGTCGCAGCTCTTCTCTACCTCGGAGAGGATGTGGCTCGAGACGAAGGCCGTCCGGCCCTCGGCGATCAGCTCGCGCAGGGCGCCGAAGAAGCTCTGCTGGACGAGCGGGTCCAGGCCGGCGGTCGGCTCGTCGAGGATCAGCAGCTCCGGCCGGTGCTGGAGGGCGATCACGAGGCCGACCTTCTGCTTGTTGCCCTTGCTGTACTCGCGGAACCGCCGCGAAGGGTCGAGGTCGAACCGCTCGACGAGCGCCGCCTGGTACGCCGGGTCGACGCCGCCGCGCAGGTTGGCGAAGTAGCGGATCGTCTGGGCCCCGGTGAGCCGGTCGTACAGGGCGAACTCGCCGGGCAGGTAGCCGATCCGCCGATGGATCGCCACCGGGTCGGCCGACGACTCGATGCCGAAGACGCGGGCGACGCCGGAGGTGGGCCGGATCAGGTCGAGCAGCGTACGGATGGTGGTGGTCTTGCCGGCGCCGTTGGGCCCCAGGAAGCCGAACACCTCGCCCTGCCCCACCGAGAGGTCGACCTCCACGATGCCCCGGTGGGGCCCGTAGGACTTGGTCAGCTTCTCGGTCTCGATGACGTTCATGTCGGTTCCTCGCCTGCGATTCCCAGCGGACGGTACGCCCTTTCGCGCGGTGCGTCCGACCTTGCCCGGTCCGTCAGGACGGTCGGGGCGCGGCGGCCTCCGCCTTCTGCTTGAGCGCGGTGAGCTCCGCCTCCAGGCGCGGACCGACCCCACCCCGGTCCAGGCGCACCAGGACGCGCGCCAGCCGCGAGCGGCCCTCCAGGAGCACCGAGCCGGCAACGCGGGTCCCGCCCGATGCCGGTGTCAGCTCCCAGAGGCGCTCGCCACGGATGTCGCGGCCGCCGATGCGAACCCGGAAGCGGCGGGCAGGCCGTGCCTCCAGGCTCTCGAGCATCGTGCCGATCACCACCGGGCCCAACCGGAAGCGGGCATGTCGCCGCGCTCCGGCGGCCGGCCAGTCCGGGCCCGCCGGATCGAGGAGCAGCCGGACGTCGCGCCAGATGCGGCAGCCCGGGTCGTGGAGCGCGACCCAGACGACGTCCGGCGACGCGTCCACGAACAGGCGGCGCTCGACGGCCCCGCGCGGAAGGCGCGGACGCGTTGCAGCGCCCACGCTTATCGCCCCGCCGGTCGACGCGCCGTGTGCATGGACCGATTATCGCACCGCTCACGCGGCCCCCCGGCGAACCTGGAGGGCATGCGATGGGCCAATCGGGCGTCCCGGTCCGTCACGGCATTGCGCCGGCGTGAGAACCTGACGGGCATGCGGCTCCGGTTGGCGATCCTCCTGTTCCTGCCCCTCGCCGTCGTGGCCACGGGCCTCGCCGGCCTGGTCTACCTCGTCGCGCAGCAGGACGGACGGTGGCTGGCGAACGAGCCCCAGGTCCAGCTTGCCGAGGATGCGGCGGCGCGACTTGACGCGGGCGGAAGCCCGGCTGACCAGGTCGGGCGGGTGCCGGTGGACATCGCGCGCAGCCTGGCGCCGTTCGTCGTCGTCTACGGGACGTCCGGGGACATCCTGGCGACCGACGGCACGCTCGATGGCGCGCCGCCCGCGGTGCCGCCAGGCATCCTCGCGAGCGCGCGCGCCACGGGCCGGGACGCGGTTACCTGGCAGCCGCGCGCGGGCGTCCGCATCGCCACGGTCACGGTCCCCTGGAGCGGTGGAAGCGTGCTCGCCGGGCGCTCGCTCCGGCTGGTCGAGGAGCACGCCTCCGCGCTCGAGCTCATGGTGGCCGCCGCGTGGCTGGCTACCCTGGCCGCGCTCGCGATCGCCGCGGGCGTGGCGGCCCGCCTCTGGCCAAGGGCGGCGACGCCCGGCTGACCACGAACCGGGAATCTCGTCCCGCGCACGCCGTCCGGGCATGCCGTCCCGGGAACCCGGCCACGGACCCCGTCCCGGGCACTCCGCCCCGGT
>CAZKXK010000052.1:0-11376 GCA_964556585.1 uncultured Anaerolineaceae bacterium | reverse complement strand
GTTGCCATTGACGGGGAGTGGCCCCGGCGCGTATCCTCGCCTTGTCCCACACGCACCGTCCGCCGCGGCTCGATTCCGCGCCGGTGCGCAGTCCCCCAGGCCGCCGTCCGCGGCCGCACGTTTCAGGTGACCCCTCTCCCATGCCCTCCAACGCCCCCGATCCGCGCACCCGCAACCGCCGTCCCCGACGGCGCCCGCAGGGCCAGCGTCCTGCCGGCATGCCGGACTACGAGGAGCTGAACGGCACCGCCGACGGCCCGGAGATCGGTGCCGCCGAGCTGCGCGAGATGAGCCCGGCCGAGCTTCGCGCCACCGCCGCGGAGCTCGACGTCGAGACCGTCGCCGCCGACCGCCGTGACGACCTCGTGGACCGGATCCTCCAGGTCCAGTCGGAGCGGCTGGGGCAGGACTACGGCACCGGCATCCTCGACGTCGTGGACGAGGGCTACGGCTTCCTCCGCCGTCACGGGCTGATGCCAGGGCCGGACGACGTCTACGTGAGCTCCAGCCAGGTCCGCCGCTTCGGCCTGCGGATCGGCGACCGCGTCAACGGCACCGTGCGCGCCCCGCGCGAGGGCGAGAAGTACTGGGGCCTCCTCCGCGTCGACACGGTCAACGGCGTCGATCCGGATGCCGCCCGCCGGCGGCCGCACTTCGGCGACCTCACGCCGATCCACCCGATCGACCTGCTCAACCTCGAGTCGGACCCCAAGAACCTCTCGCAGCGCCTCGTGAACCTCGTCAACCCGATCGGCAAGGGCCAGCGGGCGCTCATCGTCAGCCCGCCGAAGGCCGGCAAGACGATGCTCCTCAAGAACATCGCCAACGGGATCAGCGAGAACTACCCGGAGGTCCTGCTCATGGTCGCGCTCATCGGGGAGCGGCCCGAGGAGGTCACCGACATGCGGCGGTCCGTCAAGGGCGAGGTCATCTCGTCCACCTTCGACGAACCGACCGAGAACCACACCCACGTGGCGGAGATGGCCCTGGAGATCGCCAAGCGCCAGGTGGAGACGGGTCGCGACGTGGTGATCCTGCTCGACTCCATCACGCGCCTGGCGCGTGCCTACAACCTGGCGCTGCCGCCGTCCGGCCGCACCCTCTCCGGTGGCATCGACCCCATCGCGCTCTATCCGCCGAAGCGCTTCTTCGGTGCCGCGCGAAAGATCGAGGAGGGCGGCTCCCTCACGATCATCGGAACCTGCCTGGTCGACACGGGCTCCCGGATGGACGACGTCATCTACGAGGAGTTCAAGGGGACCGGCAACTCCGAGCTCATCCTGGACCGCAAGCTCGCCGAGAAGCGGATCTTCCCGGCCATCGACGTCCAGCGCTCGGGGACCCGACGCGAGGAGCTGCTCCTCGAGGAGCCGACCCTCAAGATGGTCTGGACCATGCGCCGGATGCTCTCCGCCGTCGGCACGAACGAGGGCATCGAGCTGCTCCTGAACCGCCTCGCCAAGACCGAGACCAACGCCGCCTTCCTCGCCTCGCTCCAGAAGAGCGCGGAGGCCAGCGCCTAGCTTCGACCACCAGACGACCTTGGACCCGCGTTTCGGGGGCCGGCCGTCACGTTGCACGGCCGCGCGCCGTCTGCTAGGGTTCGTGGCCGACAGGTCAATGCCCGGTCCGTGGGGGGAGACGGGTCAGCCGCGCGAACTGGAGAACCCCAGCCTCCATACCGCGACCACGGACGGCAGTTCGCTCGAGCCAGCACGCTCGCGCACGATGCGCCGCCGCCCGTCGAGCAGGAGACCGTATTGCTGAAGGCAACGGTCGCCGTGCGCCGCGCGATCGCGTGGCTCCACCGCGACACGACCACCCTGGTATCTCGGGCTCAGACCCAGCGGAGACCCGGCCTCGGGCTCGCTCGTCGAGCCGCCTCCGCCCTCGATGCCGCGGCGCGCCCGCTCGCGCCGGCCGGTTCCGACGCCCCCGGATCATCGCGCGACCGCCTGCCGGCCGCCCGTCCGGCGTTCCGGCCTCGGCGCCTCCTGCACCTCGACTCGCCGGAGCGCGTGGTCCCGATCCTCGTCGCGGTGTTCCTTCTCGTCGCGTCGTTGACCGCCGCGCCCGGCTTCGTCGGAGCGGCGACCGGCGCCACCACGTCCGCCGGCGGCGCGCCGCGCCTCGTCATCGGTGGCGCGGGCGGCCCGAACGACGGCCTGACCGGCTCCATCGATACGCCGACCGGCCCGAACGACGGTGCCGGGCCCGTCGGCGACACCGGCAGCACCAGCGGGATCGGGATGGACGAGAGCTCGGCGAGCGTCGCCGCGCGCGGGGATGTCCCGACCAGCGTGGCGGGCCAGTTCCTCGAGGACGGGACGCTCCTCAAGCCCGTCGTCGTCGATACGACCGTCGCCGACGGCAGCAACCAGCTGCGAACGTACACCGTCCGGTCCGGTGACACCCTGACCGGGATCGCCAGCAAGGTGGGCGTCTCGATGATGACGATCTGGTGGGCGAACAAGCTCAACTCCAAGGATGCGCTGCACATCGGCCAGAAGCTCGTCATTCCTCCGGTCAATGGCCTCGTCGTCACGGTCGGCGCAACGGACACGCTCGCCTCGGTCGCCGCGGCGCACCACGTCGATCCGCAGGACATCGTCGCGACCAACCAGCTCACGGACCCGACGCTGGTGATCGGCCAGGTGCTGATCCTGCCGGGTGCCCGCGGCGCGGCGATCCCCACGCCGAAGCCCACGCCGACCACGAACGTGGCCTCGATCAGCAGCGTCGCGAGCAGCGGGTCCGGCACTCCGACGGTCCGCCCGGTCACGGACTACAGCGGAGGCAAGTTCGCCTGGCCGGTCCCGGGCGGCTACATCAGCCAGTACTTCCACTACGGCCATCCTGCCCTCGACATCGCGGCGGCATGGGGCTCGCCGATCGATGCGGCGGCGGATGGCGTCGTCACGTTCGCGGGCTGGCGGAACAACGGCGGTGGCTACCAAATCTGGATCTCGCACGGCAGCGGGCTGTACACGACCTACAACCACCTGTCGTCGATCTCCACCTCCGCCGGAGCGTCGGTAAGCCGCGGCGAGGTCATCGGCCGGGTGGGCGCCACCGGTGACGCCACCGGCCCGCACTGCCACTTCGAAGTCTGGATCGGCCCCATCTGGGACGGCGGCGTCCGCGTCAACCCGCTCGGCTACTTCTGACGCCCGCCGCCGGCTTCGGCCGTGGCGCGTGCGACAATCGGCTGAGATGTTTCTCGACCGCGTGACGATCTGGGTTCGCTCCGGCGACGGCGGCGACGGTGCGGCGACGTTCCGTCGCGAGGCGCACGTTCCGCGCGGGGGTCCCGACGGCGGTGACGGCGGGCGGGGTGGCTCGATCCTGTTGCGGGTGGACCCCGGCCTGACGACGCTGCGCGACTTCCGCTTCACCCACCACTTCCGGGCCGAGGCCGGCGGACGCGGCCTGGGGGCGAAGCGGCACGGCAGGTCGGCCGAGGACCTCGTGATCGCGGTGCCGCCCGGGACGGGCGTCCTCGACGAGGCGACCGGGGAGCTCCTCGCCGACCTGGTCGCGACCGGCCAGGAGGTGACGATCGCCCCGGGTGGCCGGGGAGGTCTGGGCAACGTCCATTTCGCGACCTCCACGCACCGCGCCCCCCAGCACGCCCAGAAGGGCGAGCCCGGCGTGGAGCGCGGGCTCCGCCTCGAGCTTCGCCTGATCGCCGAGGTGGGCCTCGTGGGGCTGCCGAACGCGGGCAAGTCCACGCTCCTCGGCTCGCTCACGGCCGCCCGGCCCAAGATCGCGGCCTACCCGTTCACAACCCTCGAGCCGAACCTCGGCGTGATGGACCTCGGCGACGCGGCCGACCGGCGGCCGACGATCGCGGACGTCCCCGGCCTCATCGAGGGGGCGTCGTCCGGCGCGGGCCTGGGCCACGCGTTCCTGCGCCACGTCGAGCGGACGCGGGTCCTCGTCCACGTGGTGGACGGCGCGGCGCGCGACCCCGGCTGGGACCATGACGTCATCCGCGAGGAGCTGCGCCTGCACGACCCCCGGCTGCTGGAGAAGCCCCTGGCGGTCGTCTTCAACAAGATGGACCTGCCGGCCGCGCGCGAGGCGTGGCCCGCGTTCGAGGCCGCGCGGCGGGCCGAGGGTCTGCCCGTCGTGGCGGTGAGCGCGGAGTCGGGCGACGGGCTGGAGCGCCTCCGGGCGCTGATCGGCGCGCTCCTCCCCGACGCGAGCGACCCGGCGGATCTCCCGGAACCGTTCGGCGTGGTCGTCCACCGGCTCGACGCCGCCGGGGACGGCTTCACGATGGAGCGCGAGGGCGACGCCCATCGCGTCCGCGGCAAGCGGATCGAGCGCCTGGCGGCGCAGACGAACTTCGATGTCGAGGAATCGGCCGAGCGCTTCCAGCGCGCCCTCGCTCGTCTCGGGATCGACGCCGCGCTGCGGAAGGCCGGGATCCAGCCCGGCGACACCGTCCGCATCGGTTCCATCGAGTTCGAGTGGGGACCGGACGCCTGGGAGCCCGGCGCCGAGTGAGCGCCCCTGCCGGTCGGCTCGGGATCCTCGGGGGGACGTTCGACCCGGTCCACCTCGGGCACCTCGCCCTGGCCGAGGAGGTCCGCGAGACGCTCGACCTGGCCCGCGTGCTGTTCGTGCCGGCCGGCGACCCCTGGCAGAAGAGTGGCACCGTCGTGACGCCGGCTGCCGTGCGATACGCGCTCGTCGAACGGGCGATCGCGGACAACCCGGGATTCGCGGCGAGCCGCGTCGAGGTCGACCGGCCCGGGCCAACGTACACGGCGGAGACGCTGACCGCCATCGCGGAAGCCGAGCGCGCAGCGGGACGCGAGCCCGACCTGTGGTTCATCCTGTCCGCCGAGGCGCTCGCCGGCCTGCCAACCTGGCGCGACCCGGAGCGGATCCTCGCGCTCGCCCGCCTGGCGGTGGTACCCCGCGTCGATGACGCGGATGACCTGGCCGCGGCGGCGACCCGCTTCAGCGCCGACTTCCCGGGGCGAGAGGACCGGGCCGTCTTCCTGCCCGGCCCGCGCCTGGCCATCTCCGGCACGCTGATCCGGGCGCGCGTGGCCGCCGGCCGCTCGATCCGCTACCTGGTGCCCGCCGCGGTCGCGGCGGCGATCCGGGAGTACGCTCTCTACTCGCCGCCGGCCGAGCCCGCGGCACCCACGCCCTAGAGGAGGCCAATGGAGATCGAACCCCAGGATGGCGGAGCCAGGCCGGAACCCCCCGCCACGCCGGAGACCGTCCCGGCCGCGAGGACGGTCGCGGGGCCTCCGCGTCGCCCGGGCTTGCCGGCACGCACGACGCCACCGCCCGCCAGCGAGCGCCCGCCGCTCGAGGTGGCGCGCCGCGTCGTGGAGCTCGTCGAGGACAAGAAGGCCGCCGACATCGTGCTGCTGGAGATCGCGCCGTTCACGACGGTGGCGGACTACCTTGTCGTGTGCTCGGGCGGCTCCGAACGCCAGCTGGGCGCGATCGCCGACGCGGTCGTCGAAGGGCTCAAGCACGACGGCCTGCCGATCGTGGGTCGCGAGGGCGAACCGGCCTCGCACTGGGTGCTCATCGACGCGGGCGCGGTGATCGTCCACGTGTTCGCGCCGCCGGAGCGCGAGTACTACGCCCTCGAGAAGCTGTGGGCGGACGCGAGGACGGTCATCTCGGTCCAGTAGCGCTCCGCGCCTCTCCGGCCGCTCCGCGCCTCTCCGGCCGCCTCCCGGTCGCGCGCCAGCCCGGCCCCGCATCTCCCGGCCATGCCCCAGCCACGTCCCATACCGATCATGTACCCCCGTGGGCGGTACCTGCGGGCTATGCCGCCGGCGGCCGGGGCATCGCAGAATGGCCGGGAAGGCAGCCGCAGACGCGGCCCGCCGCGAGGCCCGAGGTTCGAAGTTCCCGATGGCCAGCCTCCGAGATCACTGCCCCGAATGCACGCGCCGCCTCGTCACCACGCGGTTCGACGCGACGTTCCGGCTGCCCGATCGCACCGAGCGGCTCTGCTTCGGGATCCCCGGCGGGCTGTGCGAGGACTGCCACCAGCTCTATCTCGACCCCGGGCTGATCGAGATGCTCGACCTCGCGGACGGACGCTGCGTCTTCGCGATCGAGAGCGATCTCGTCCTCCAGGAGCAGGCCTGGTCCAGCGCGGACTGACCCCGCGCCCGGGCGGGCGCCTGCCGCTTGACGCGAGGCCGCTCAGCGGGCGGCGCGCTCGGCGATCCAGACCAGGAACGCGAGGCGCCGGCGACGAGAATCCGAAGCGGCCTCGCCCTTCAGCGCGGCGTCCAGCTCCAGGAGGCCCTCCAGCGCGGCGTCGAGCTCGTCGGGTTGCCAGGGGCGGGCCTGCTCCCAGAGCTTCCGGGCCGGGTACTCCTTGAGCTTCAGCGTCCGGGCCGCGTCCTGGACGGTCTCGCCGCGGAGCTGAGCGTCGCGCACCGAGATCAGCTCGCGGACCCGCCGGTGGAGGACGCTCAGGACGACCGGCTCGGGTGTTGCCGCGTGAACGCGCTCCATGAGGTCGGCTGCCTCGCGGGTGCGCCGCGAACCGACCGCATCGAGGAGCGCCCAGATCGATCCGGGGATCGCGTCCACGACGAGCGCGTCCACGTCCTCGCGCCGGATGGGAGCGTCGAGCCGGTAGAGAGCCAGCTTCTCGAGCTCGGCGACGGCGAGCTGGCCCTGCCGCCGTCGGTCGACGTCGCCCTCGCGGACGAACGCGCCGACCCGCCGGGCCAGCAGCTCGGCCGCGGCAGGCTCCATCGGGATGCGGCGCTCCGTGGCCCGTTCGCCGATCCAGCGCGCCATGCCGCCCTCCTTGGGCGCCACCAGCTGGCGCACCTCCCCGCCGATCGCCCCGACCGCGGCCGCCAGCTCCTCGAGATTCCTGGCGCGTCGCGTCGATCCCTCGGTCGGCTCGAGAAAGACGAGCGCATTGCCGGGCGCCACCGCTCCCAGCGTGGCGAGCAGCGCCTCCCGCTCCCCCCGGGCCCGCAGCAGCGGTGCCGGCTCCTCGACCACGACGAGCGTGCCGCCGCCGAACATCGTGGCGGTGGCGACCCGCTCCGAGATGTCGGCGACCCGGATGAGGGATCCGGACACCCGCCAAGGCGTGAGCGCCGGTCCGCCGGCCGCCGCGGCGCGACCGAGCGCGAGGGCCGCTGCCTCCAGGCCGTACCCGTCGTCTCCATAGAAGTAGCCGATCGGCGCGCGCGCCGGCGCGCTCACCCTGCTGCCCGCGCCGTGGCGAGCGCGCGAGCCGTCCAGGGCAGGCGCCCGACCGCCTCCGGGGCGACCCCGGCGAGGCCGCAGGCCAGCCGCTCGAGGCGCTCGGCGCGGCGCCGCACGGCCGTTGCCTCCTCGCTGCTCCAACCGTGCCAGGTCGCGGTCGCCGGGTAGCGCCGCGTCCAGTCGTCGAAGCGCGACGCCATCGGCACGCGACGCTGGCCCGCTCGCTTGTCGGCGTACGCGACGATGAGCTCCTCGGCGGTCGCCCGGTCCAGCCAGGCGTCGGCGCCGGGTGCCGCGAGCCGGGTCACCGGGTGCCCGGTCACGGCAGGCGCGAGCTCGGCGTGGCCCCGCGCGGTGAGCCAGGCCGCGCTTCCCACTCCGTGGGGGAGCGCCCTCAGCGGATCGCCGGGCGCGAGCACCTTGTCGACGTCGTGCAGGAGGGCCGCGGACTCCACGAGCGCCCGGTCGACGGGATGGCCCGCGGCGGCCGCCCGGAACGCGAGCCAGGCAGCAATCTCCGCCACTGCCCGCACGTGACGGACATGCCAGGGCGGCGGCTGGACCGACAGGAGCAGAGCGGCGGCGGCGGCGCGCCCGGGAACGGACATCGGCTCGATGATACGTGACCGCCACCCCCGCCTCGCCGGGCCCCGGCAACGGACGATCAGCCGGGGGCGCCCCCGCCGCCACCTGGCTCTCGCCACGGGCGTCGCCGGCCGAACGGGCCGGCTCCGCGGGCGGCCGAGTCCGGCCGGTGCGGACGCTGAGCGCGTGCCCGTCGAGGGCCACGTCCAGCGTCCCGTCGAGATCCGTGCGGTACGTCGCGACGCCGTGGGCGCCCAGCCGGGCGAGCGTCCCCGGCGCGGGGTGCCCGAACGTGTTCCTCGCCCCGACAGAGATCAGGCCCACGGTCGGATCGATCGCGCTCAGCAGGGCGTCCGTCGTCGCGGTCCGGCTTCCGTGGTGGGCAACCTTGAGAACGTCGACGTGGGGGAGGCCGCGCGCCACCAAGACGGGATCGACTCCCTCCTCGATGTCGCCCGTGAGCAGGAAGCGCTGGGAGCCGACCGAGCCGAGCAGCACGATCGACACGTTGTTGATCCCGGTTCCCGTGTCGGGCGGAGCCCGCGGCACGCTGCCCGGATCGGGCCATAGCACCCGGAACGAAACCCCGTCGAACGCGAAGCGGTCTCCCGTCGACAGGGGGGCGCTGCGCAATCCGCGCAGCGAGAGCGCCGCCTCGAGGGCCGCGTACCCCGGCCCGGGGCCGGTCATGCCCGGTTCGAAGAGGCGCCCGACCCGGTAGCGCTCCAGGAGCAGGGGCAGGCCTCCCACGTGATCCTCGTGCGGGTGGGTGAGAATCACGAGGTCGATCCGGCGGTCCCACGGCGGGATTCGCGCGTCGAGCGCGACGAGGAGACGATCGGGGTCGGGCCCGCCGTCGACCAGCAGGCGCCCGCCTTCCGGTGTCTGGACGAGGATGGCATCACCCTGGCCGACGTCGAGCACGATCACGTGGACGCGACCGTCCGGACGCGTCGCCGCGGCCAGCACCGCCCCGCCCACCGCGAGCGCGAGGACGACGGCAAGGGTGCGCACGATTCGATCGGAGCGCAGCCGGTGACCATCCTGGCGAGGCGCCCGGCCAACCGTCGCGGTACCGGGCCCCGGAGCGAAGCCCCCGAAGTCCGGCACCCGGCCACGTGACTCCGAGACCCGACCCCGCGACCCCTGGGCCTGGCCACGCGACCGGAGCGTGCGTCGGGACAGCAGGCCGGCGACCCGCCTGCGCGCTCCGACGGCGACGAGCAGGGCAGCGGCAACCCCGCCGAGCGCCGCCCCGGTTGCGGGCGGAAGCGTCAGCCCCGCGAACGGCAGGTCCGCGGCCGCCTGGACGATCGCCGCCAGCAGGCCGATCACGAGGGCACCGGGCAGGCCGAGCAGCATCGCGACGAACGGCGGGGCACCGGCGCCGGCCAGGAGGCCGCCGACCAGGGCGAGCGTTCCCGTCGCCATCGCCGCCGGCACGAGCGGGACGACCACGAGGTTCAGGAGCGGGGACAGGGGAGCGAGGCGGCCGAAGGTAAGCAGCACGATCGGGAGCGTCGCCGCCTGCGCCGCCAGCGAGACGGCGAGGCCCTCGACCACGAACCCGGGCAGACGAGGCAGCCGCGACCGGAGGCCCGCCTCGACGGTCGTGCCCCACGCGAGCAGGCCCGCGGTCGCGGCCGCCGAGAGTTGGAACCCGGCGTCCGTGACGGTCCCCGGGGTGCCCATTACGATGATCACGATGGCCCACGCGAGCGCTCGGGCGGCGGTGCCCGGGCGGCCCGTCTCGCGCGCCAACAGGGCGACGCCGGCCATCACGGCCGCCCGCAGAACGGACGGCGAGGCGCCGGCGAGGATCGTGTACAGCGCGATCGCGCCGACCGTCGCCACCGTCCGCCGCCGCCGGGGCCACGCTCCCAGCAGGGCCGCGACGAGCCCGGCGACGAGCGCGATGTTCCAGCCGGAGATGGCCACGACGTGGGAGAGGCCGGTGGTGGTGAAGTCCGCCGCCAGGTCGCGATCCACCCGTTCCCGCAGCCCGATCAGGATGCCGGCGGCCAGGCCGGCAGCGGGCTCGGGGAGCGCCCGCGCCAGCGCATCGCCGGCGTCCGCCCGGATGCCCTGGACGAGCCGGTCCGGGTCATCCGGGGCAGGCAGCGCCCGGACCGAGCGCGTGGTCAGCGTCGCCGAGACGCCGGTCCGCGCAAGGTAGGCGCCGTATGCGTCCTCGGGCGGTGACCGCAGCGCGCCCGAGACTTCGACCCGGTCCCCGGCCCGCAGCTGTGGATAGCGGGGCGCCGTGATGTCGATCCGCATCCCGGCACCGTCGTCCAGGCTCCCCGTGAAGCGCTGCGTACCCTCTCGGGGTGCCGCGAGGGCCACGACGCGGACCGTCCACGGGCCCTCGCCGCCAGGCAGCCCCGCCGGCGTTCCCGGCCCCTCGACGGCGCCGCCGGAGGCCACCCGGACAAGCATGATCGCCGCACCGAGCGCCGCCGCTGCCGTCGTGCGAGCAGCCGGCCGGCGCCCGAGCAGCCGGAGCCCGACGGCAACCATCGCCAGCACGACGGCGAGCGCCGGTACCAGCTCGACGAGCTGCCCGTCGCTGGCGAGCAGGGCGGCCGCGACGGCCCCGAGCGCGAGGCCGACCGTGCGGGTCACCGCGCGGTGACGGTCACGAGGCCCGCGAGCTTGGCGAAGGTGGAGGCGCCGACCAGCTTTCGCGACTGCAGCTCATCGAGCGTGGAGAACGGGTGACTCTGGCGACTGGCGATGATCTTGGCTGCCGTGACCGGGCCGATGCCGGGCAACGTGTCGAGCTGGGCCGCCGTCGCCGTGTTGAGGTCCACGAGCGCACTATCCCCGCCGCCGCTGGAGGCCGAGCCGCCGGCAGCCCCGGGGGAGCTCGGTGCCTCGAGGGCCGGATCGTCGCGCGACGGCACGCGGACCTGGATGCCGTCCGTCAGCGGTGCCGCGAGGTTGATCGCCTGCGCGGCGGCCGCGTCCACCCGCGGCCCGAATCCACCGGCCGCGGCAATCGCGTCCGCGACCCTCGACCCCGCTGCGAGGTGGTACACCCCCGGGTGCAGGACCGCCCCGGCCACGTCCACGACGAGGCCGGGTCCCGCGACGAGTGCGGCATCCGGCGCAGACGAGCCGGCCGCCGCGCTGACACCAGCCGCGTCCGCCGCCGCCCCATCGATGACGAGCGAGCCGGGGCGCGGGCCCGACAGCACCAGGAAGGCGGCGACCGCCGCGGCAAGCAACGCGGCGATCCCGAGCGCCCCAATTGCCACGGCACGGCGGGTGCCAGGCAGCGGGACGCCCGCGGCACGGGTCTCCGGAACGGCCACCGTCCCCTCGTCGGGCGCCTCGAGGACACGCCACGGGAAGTCTCGTTCCACGTGCAGCTCCCCGGCGGGACTGCGGCGGCGACGAATCGTTGGCTTGGCCGGTGGCGGGCGCAAGGTTGGCGACGGTGCTCCACACGGGAGCGGGGCATCGGTGGGATCTGAGCGCCCGGTGCGCTGGGGGCACCATTGACGCGCGTTCGGGATAGGTCTACGATCCGGGCATGAGTACCGCCGCCGGCTACCTGAGGCGTTC
>CAZKXK010000051.1:0-11450 GCA_964556585.1 uncultured Anaerolineaceae bacterium | reverse complement strand
CCCGGCCGCGCAGCGTGATCTCGCCGGTCATCGCCACGTCCTTGCGCACCGGGATACCGGTGAGCGCGCTCACCATGGCCGTGGCCATGGTGATCCCGGCGGACGGGCCATCCTTCGGGGTGGCGCCGGCCGGCACGTGGATGTGGAGGGTGTTCTTCTCGAAGGTCTCCCGCTCGATGCCCAGCTTCGTGGCATTGGCCCGGATCCACGAGAGAGCCGCCCGCGCGGATTCCTTCATCACGTCGCCGAGCTGGCCGGTCAGGATGAAGTCTTCCCGGCCCTCCATCTTCGTCACCTCGACCGCGACGATGTCGCCGCCGACCTCGGTGACCACGAGTCCCGTCGCCGCGCCGGTCTGATCCTCGGCTTCGAGCTCGCCGTACTCGAAGCGCGGCGGGCCGAGGAAGACGGCGAGCTTCTTCAGGTCGACCAGGGTCTTGCGCTTGCGCCCCTCGGCGACCTGCCGGGCGACCTTGCGCATGATGTTTGCGAGCTCGCGCTCCAGGTTTCGGACGCCCGCCTCGTGGGTGTAGCCCTGGACCAGCTCCACGAACGCCTCGTCCGTGATCTCGATCCGCTTGTCGGTCAGGCCGTGGTTGTGGAGCTGCTTGGGCACCAGGAACCGCTTCCCGATCTCGACCTTCTCGCGCTGGGTGTAGCCGGGGAGCTGGACGACCTCCATCCGGTCGCGCAGCGGCGCCGGGATGGGGTCGAGCAGGTTTGCCGTGGTGATGAAGAGGACCTTGCTCAGGTCGAACGGCACTTCGAGGTAGTTGTCCTGGAACGTGTTGTTCTGCTCCGGGTCGAGGACCTCGAGGAGCGCGGACGACGGGTCGCCCCGGAAGTCCATGCCCAGCTTGTCCACCTCGTCGAGCATGAACACCGGGTTGTTCGAGCCTGCCGTCTTGATGCTCTGGATGACGCGGCCCGGCAGCGCCCCGATGTAGGTCCGGCGGTGGCCGCGGATCTCCGCCTCGTCGTGCACGCCACCCAGGCTCATCCGGACGAACTTGCGGCCCATCGCGCGCGCGATCGACTTGCCCAGGGAGGTCTTGCCGACGCCTGGCGGTCCCACGAAGCAGAGGATCGGGCTGCGGATGGTCGACGCGAGCGTGCGGACCGCGAGGTACTCGAGGATCCGCTCCTTGATCTTCTCGAGACCGTAGTGGTCCTCGTCCAGGATGCGGGCAGCCTCGCGGATGTCCAGGTTGTCGTCCGTGGACGTGTTCCAGGGCAGCCCCACCAGCCAGTCGACGTAGGTCCGGATCACGCCGACCTCGGGCGAGGCAGACGGGATGCGGCTCATCCGGTCGACCTCCTTGAGGGCGCGCGCGCGGACCTCGTCCGGCATGCCGGACTGCTCCACCTTCTCGCGGAGCTCGTGGATCTCGGCCTGCTGGGGGTCGTCCTCGCCCAGCTCGCGCTGGATCGCCTTGAGCTGCTCCCGGAGGATGTACTCGCGCTGGGTCTTGTCGAGCTCCGACTTGACCTCGCTCTGGATCTTGCCCTTGAGCTCGAGGATCTCCACCTGGCGGTTCAGGAACGTCGAGACGAGCTTGAGGCGCTCCACGACGTCCACCGTCTCGAGGAGCTCCTGGCGCTGCTCGGTGGACATGTCGGGGCTGTAGGCGACCATGTCGGCGAGGAGGCCCGGCTCGCTGATGTTGCGGGCAGCGACGGCTGCCTCCGGCGGGACCGGTGCGCCCGACTGGACGTACTGGTCCATCTGGGCCTGCACCGTCTTCATCATCGCCTCGACCTCGACGCCCTTCGGGGAGGCGTCGGGCAGCTCCTCCACCGTCGCCACGAGGTGCGGGCTGGTCGACACGAAGCCGTGCACGCGCAGACGGCTCTGGCCCTGGACGATGGCACGCACGGTGCCATCCTGGAGCTGCACGACCTGGGCGATCTTGGCGAGCGTCCCGATCGCGTAGAGCTCGGATGGCTCGAGGATCTCCTCGGTCTCGGCCCGCCGCTGGGTGACCAGCGCGATGAGGCTGCCTTCGGCGACGGCGGCGTTGAGCGCGTTGACGCTCTTCTCGCGGCCCACCTGGAGCGGCACGATCATCTCGGGGAAGATGACCGTCTCGCGAAGTGCAACGAGCGGCAGATCGCGCGTCCGGGCTTGGGACGCGCCCCGGGTATCTTTTCTGGTTCTCGGCATCACGCCCTCCTGGCGCGTCTGGGACGGTGGCGTTCCCCGGGTCGAGGTGCCGGCCCCGCGAGCGGGGCTGCATGGTGGGGGAGCGCGGCGGGTTGGATGGGTGTCGTCCCGATCATGGCGCGGATCGAGGGCGCGGCGTGGGCGGTGCGGTGGTGACGGCCGGCGAGTCAAGGCCCATGTGGTGCCGCAGGCTCGGCTGCGACCGTGCTGCCACGGTCACTCTGATCCCATTCGTCCGAGAGCGCCTCGAGGATGCGGACCCCGAGGCGTTCCTCGAGCTCGAAGAGAATACGGACGCCGGCGAGGTTCACGCCGCGGTCCTGGGTGAGGTGCCGGATCCACAGGATCCGGCGCAGGTCGTGGTCGGAATAGAGGCGAATGTTCGTCGGCGTGCGAGCCGGCTCGATCAGGCCCTCGTCCTCGTAGATCCGGAGCGTCCGCGGATGGACCGCGACGATCCGGGCCGCCACGGAGATCACGTAGACGGGGCGAGCGGGGTCCCGGTCGAACCGGCTGCGCTGCACGGGCGTTCGCGGCTCAGCGGCCGCTGCCTGCCCCGACGAGCTCATGCTCGGCCGGGGAGCCGACCGAGATCTTGATCTGCTTCGGCTTGATCTCGTCAGCCTTCGGGATGCGGAGCGTGAGAACGCCGTGCTCGAAGCTGGCGGTGGCGCGCTCGCCCACCAGGCCCTCCGGAAGCTCGAGCGTCCGGCTGAAGCTCCCGTGGCGGATCTCATTGAGGACCCACGAGTCCTCCTCGCGGCGCTCCTCTGCCTTCGCGTCGCCGGCGATGGTCAGGGTGTTGCCGGTGAGGGTGATCTCCACGTCGTCGGGCTTCCACCCGGCCAGGCTCGCCTTCACGACGAGCTCGTCCTTGTTCGTGGTGATGTCGAGAGCGGGCTCCGCTCCGGTGAACGTGGCGCGCCAGAACCGCGGCCTGGCATCCTCGTCGAAGAGGCGCTCGACCGTGCGACGCAGGGTGAAGAGGTCGTCCCATGGACTTGCTCGACGGATCAGGGTCATGGCATGCACCTCCGGGTGCTGTGGCTTGTTGAACGTCCCCGCCCACGAGGCGGAGCTGGTCCGACCGGCGACGCGCCGCGCTCCGGAGCCGGGAGCCCTGGAGCACTTCGACGCGAACCTTCCGGACACGAGGAAGAATAGAACCATGACAATATCATTGTCAAGAGATCGGCCTGTCGAGCGTAGGCCGGACCGCATGGCAGGGGCACCTGGTCGGGCCGCGGCGGGGCGGACGCCGCGCCGCGGCGGGTTCCCGCCCGGATGGCTGCTCGGGAAGCCGGCCGCCCGCGCCGAGGCTGCTGGGCTGCGCCTCAAACCCGCGTCGGAGCTGCTGGCCTGCGCCTCGGGCCCGCTCCGGACCTGCCGGGCTGCGCCTCGGGCCGGCGCCTCGGGCCTATTGCTGCGGAAGCGGGCCGATCAGCGTCTCGTGGAGGGCGGCCTGGCTCTCGCGTCGACCGGTGACGATGACGTTGTCGCCGGCCCGGAAGATCGTGTCCGGGCCCACCCCCTGGGCCACCTCGTCCCGGACGAGCGCCACGATCGAGCACCCGAGGGGCAAGGTCAGCTGCATCGGTGTCTTGCCGACTGCGGGCGATTCGGCCTCGAGATGCGCTTCCGCGAGCTCGTACTCGTGCGTCAGCGGGGCCAGGTGGAGGATCTCGTGGACGGGGATGTCCTGCTCGATGGAGCCGAGGATCATCCGGGTCGGTGAGATCAGCTCATCGACGCCGAGATGCTTGAAGAGCGGCTCGTTCTTGGGGTTGTTGACCCGCGCGATCGTCTTCGGAACCGCGAAGTGGTGCTTGGCCATCTGGCAGATCACAAGGTTGTCCTCGTCGTCGCCCGTCACCGCCGCCACGATGTCCGCCCGGTTGGCGCCCGCATCCGCGAGGGCGCTGCCCTCGCAGCCGTCGCGCGCCACCACGATCGACCCGATCTCGTCGGCGATCTGGTCGGCCCGGCGGCGATCCTTCTCCATCAGCACGACTTCATGGCCGGATTCCGAGAGCTCGCGGGTCAGGTAGTAGCCAACCTTCCCGCCACCCACGACGAGGACGAACATGTTCAGCCCTTCCCGGGCCGGTCGGCCACGCTGAGGGCGATCGGCGGGTGGTCATGCGCGGCTCCCGGACGAACGGACGCTTCGTCGAGTCCGGGGAGGCCCATCGCGCCGAGGATGCCGTCGGCCATCATGGAGGTGCGGCACACGGTCCCGATCCCCAGCTCGGCATAGGCCTGCGCCCGCATCCTATCGTTGACTTTCGCGTAGACGATCTCGATCCCGAATCCTTCGCGGGCCAGCTGGGCCGCCAGGACGTTCCGGTTGTCACCCTCGGTCAGGGCCAGGAAGACGTGGGCTCCCTCCACGCCCGCGCGCCGCAGCGCATCCTCGTCCGTGCCGTCACCCCGCACCGCCTCGCCGCCGAACGTGGCCGGCAGCCGGTCGAACGCGCGGACCAGCAGGTCGATGATGATGACGTCGTGGCCGGCGGCGTCGAGCGTCGCGGCAAGCAGCCCGCCGACTCGCCCGCAGCCGACGATGACCACCTTCATGCGTGGACCTCCGCAGGCATCGGCTCGCGCACCACCCAGACGGCGCACGGCGCGTTCTTGAGGACGTAGGGCACGGTCCGCCCGATCGCGAAATCCCCGCCGAACTTCTTCCGATAGGGAAGGCCCACGACCAGCAGGTCCGCCTCCCGCTCCACCGCCTCGTCGACGATCGCGGCACCGACGTCCCGAGCCTGGACCAGGACGGGTTCCAGCTTGCCGTGGAGGTGCTCCGCGGCCGCCTCGGCGGTGTCGAGCACGCGCTGGGCGCTCTCGGAGCGCTCGGCCACGCTGGCGTCGAGGGGGAGCGTCCAGTCGATCTCGACCACGTGAATCGCCACGACTTCGGACTTCGTCGGGCGGGCGGCCTCGACCACGAGCCGGACGATCCGGTCGTCGCAGGAGCCGCCGTTGAGCGCGATGACAACGCGAGAGAAGAGCTGGATGGGCTTTTCGGCCACGGGGCGAGGGCGACCTCAGGGTCAACGATGGGTCGGACCCGGGAAGCGGGCCGCGACGGGTGACGACCGTCGGCAGACACGATACCACCGGGTCGGGACCGGGGCGCATGCCACCGGTGCCGTCGCGGGAGGCTCAGCCCCCGTGCGTGTCCGAAGGCTCGTGCGCGTCCAGCTTCCCGCGCCGCTCGAAGACGGCGGGCTCCTCGCGGCGGTAGGGGACGCTCGTGATGACCGTGTTCGGCCGGCCCAGGAGCGCCCGGCGAAGCTGGCTCGTCGACTGGTTGTACAGGATTCGCTCCCACCAGTGGCGGGGAACGTACTCGGGGATGACCACGAAGGTGACGGGTGGCTCCGTGTCCGGCGTCCAGGCCTGGTCCAGGACGTCCAGGTAGGCAAGGAACGGACCGGTGAGCGCCCGGTACGGGGATTCGACGACCACCAGCGCGACCCCCGGCACCTGGCGCGACCACTCGTCGCGGACGTGCTCCGCGTAGGCGTGGTCATCGACCACGAGCACTGCCCGGATGTCGGAGGAGATGGAGCGCCCAACGTTGACGGCCTGGACCACGGACCGGCTGAGGCCGTTGATCGGGACCACGACCCGCTCGGCGCGGTGTGGCGGCGCGACGACCTGGTCGGGCCGGAGGGCGAGCTCGCGGCTCGACGCGGCGTACTGGCGGTGAATGAAGTGCATCAGCCCGACGAGGGTCGGGACCAGCACGACCACCAGCCACGCACCATTCGCGAACTTCACGCTCACGACCACCAGGAGGACCACGAACGTCAGCAGGCCGCCGAGCGCGTTGACCACCGCCCGCCAGCGCCAGCCAGGCCCGCGGTCGGATCGCCAGTGGCGGACCATCCCGACCTGGGACAGCGTGAAGCAGACGAAGACGCCCACCGAGTAGAGCGGGATGAGGGCATGGGTGTCGCCGTTGAAGATGAACAGGAGCCCGAACGCGATCCCCGCCAGGAGGATGATCCCCCAGCTGAACGCCAGGCGGTCACCCCGGAACGCGAACTGGCGCGGCATGAAGCCGTCCTGGGCAAGGATCGCCGCGAGCCTCGGGAAGGCATTGAAGCTCGTGTTCGCGGCGAGGAACAGGATCAGCGCGGTCGCGCCCTGGAAGATGAAGAAGAGAGGCGAGTCGTGCCCGTAGGCCGCCTGGGCAACGAGCGCGATGACGGTCGGCCCCCCCGAGTTGTCCTGCGACGGCAGGATCGCGAACGCGTGCGCGACGATGGTGACGCCGATGAAGATCACTCCGAGGAGGAACGCCATCATGGTCATCGTGTTGGCGGCGTTCTTCGCCTCGGGTGGCTTGAACGCCGGCACGCCGTTGGCGATCGCCTCCACGCCGGTGAGCGCGACCGAACCCCCGGCGAACGCCTTGAGCAGCAGGAAGACCGTGAGGACCTCGAACCCTGGCTGGACGGCCTGGGGCTGCGGCGGCACGGCCTGGGCGGTCCCCAGCACGATGTGCGACAGGCCGATCGTGACGATCCCGATGGCAAGCGACACGAAGAGGTAGGTCGGGAAGGCGAAGATCATGCCGGACTCGCGAAGGCCGCGCAGGTTTCCGATCGTGATCAGCGAGATGGATACGAAGGCGATCTCGATCCGGAAGTCATACGCCTGCGGGATGATCGACTGGATCTGCTGGACCGCCGACGCCGTGGAGACCGCGACGGTCATGACATAGTCGATGAGCAACGCCGCCGCCGCCACCAGCCCCGCCGTCTGCGAGAGGTTCTCCCTGGCCACCACGTACGCGCCGCCGCCCGACGGGTAGGCACGACAGACCTGCCGGTAGCTGATCGACACGACCGCGAGGAGGAGCGAGATCGCCATGGCGACCTCGATCGACAGGGCGAGCGCGGCCGCCCCCGCGACCACCAGGATGCGCAGGATCTCCTCGGTGGCGTAGGCGGAGGACGAGATGGCGTCGGAGCTGAAGATTGGCAGGGCCAGCTTCTTCGCGAGCCGCTCCTCGGCTTCTTCCTCGTTCGCGAGCGGGCGCCCGAAGAGCGCCCGGCGGGCGTTCGACCAGGCCAGCCCGAACCCGGTGCGCGGTGCGGTGGCCGCCTCCTTGGCGGTAAGCATGCCCGCGCCCGTGTAGCGGAAGTACGGGGAATGCGGGCGATCCACGCGGACGCGGCGATCGCCGATCTTGCGGCCCTGGAGGGGCCTGCGCCCGCCGATCACGCTAGCGTCCGCCCGCCAGGCGATCCGCCAGCCAGCCCGGCAGGCCACGCGCCCGGATGTCCGCCTGGGTGGCGGCGATCGGGTAGGCCACGCGGTGCCAGGTCAGCGTCGAGGACGAGGTGTCGAGGATCGCGGCGCTCGCGCGCGAATCGCCGTCCCGGGGCTGGCCGACGCTCCCTGGGTTCGCGAGGACGCGCCGGGAATCGAGGACCAGCGTGGCGCCGTCCAGGGCTTCGATCGCCTCCATCCGGCCGTCTTTGTCGCGAAACGCGCCGCCGAGGTTGGTGTGGCCGAAGAGCAGGTGCGAGGTCGCGAAGGCGTCGAGGTTCGCCCGGGCCCCCGACGGCGTCGTGATGTACTCCCAGGTGGGGTCGCGCGGACTGCCGTGGACCAGCGTGATGCCATCGATCTCGAGCCGTTCGGGAAGCCGGGCCAGCCAGCCGCGGGTGGCGGGCGTGATGTGGCCGGCGGTCCACTCGATGGCGCGCCGGGCGTCCGGGTTGAACCACTCGGCACGCTCGAGGTCCAGGGCTGCCGCGTCGTGGTTGCCGCGCACGCCGACCGCACCCAGCTGGCGAAGCCTGTCCACCACCTCGTCCGGGTGCGGCCCGTACCCGACGATGTCGCCAAGGTGCCAGATGGCGTCGACGGGTCCGAGAGCCGCGAGCACCGCCTCCAGCGCGGGCAGGTTGGCGTGGACGTCCGAGAGGACCGCGATCCGCATCAGGCGGGAGCGTACCAGCCCGGCCAGCCCGGCGAACCGCCCCAGCCTGCGGCCGCCGCCCCCGGCGCCTCCCTCCGGGCCGCGGTGCCGGACCCGGGGCTCACCACGGATGCCGGGCGCGCTCCGCGGGCGGCCGCGGCCACCCGGCTGGCGTGCGGCCGGCCTTCCGGCAGGCGACCAGGACGTGGCCCGCGGGGACCGGGGCCCTCGTCTCGATGAGCTCCAGGGTTCCGCCGCCCAGCGCGACCAGGGCGGGCATCGCGCGGCGCGTCTCCTCGTCGATCCCGGTCCGCTTCCACGCGACGAGCACGCCGCCGACAGCGAGGAGCGGGAAGGCGATCTCGACCAGGTCGGGCAGGGACGCCACGGCCCGCGCCGTGACCGCGGCCCAGCGCTCGCGGTGATGCGGGTCCGCGGCGAGCGACTCGGCGCGCACCGCGGCAACCTCGACGCGATCCGCGAGGCCCAGCCCGGCGACGGTGGTCGCCAGGAAGCGTGCCTTCTTGGCGATGGGGTCGACCAGCAGCGCCGGCCGGGCCGGCAGCGTGATCGCGAGGGGCAGACCCGGGTAGCCACCACCCGAGCCGAGGTCGAGGAGCTCCCCGACGCCGCTCGCACGGAGCAGCGGCAGCGCTGCCAGCGAGTCGAGCACGTGGGCGGCCACGGCCGCCAGCGGATCGCGGATCGCGGTGAGGTTCACGGCGCCGGTCCACGCGAGCAGCAGGCGCAGGTGGCCCTCGAGATCCGCCACGGCCTGCGCGGGCAGGTCGTCCAGGCCCAACGCCGCCAGGCCGTCTTCGAGCGCGGTCCGCGCGTCGGACGGGAGCGGGGGGCACTCGCGGGGGTCGGCCGGGAGCGGCGCGCGACCAAGCAGCCTTGGGGCCCTCCAGCAGGGACGACCGGCCCCCGTGGCAACCGCGCCGACTCCCGGCCGGCGATCGACTCGCATCAGCGGACCCGACGCCGACGGTCTTGCGAGGCCGGCACGGTTCGCGGCCGGGTTTCCCCTGGGCCCCGTGCCGGGGACGGTCCCCGTCGTCGGTCCGCGGTCGATGCGGACACGGATCGTCCGCCCCACCTGTGGGGGTGTCAACGGGCTTATCCACGAACTCGGGTCGGGCGCCGCCGATTGTGGACAATCGAGTCCCGGCCCGCGTCGCCGGTGGAACGGCCGTCAGGCCGCCGATCCGTTTGAGGCGGATTCCGGCCCGGGGCGAGGCGCCTCGCCGGTCCCGCGACGAGGGAGGCGAACGGCCGAGCGCGCAGGCCGGTGCAACGCAGCCAGGACGGCCTGCTCCTCCAGGGCCAGCTCCTCCTTCTCCAGCGCCATCGCCAGGGCGGCCGCGACGCTGCCGCCGTCGACGCCCGCGGTTCCGGGCAGGACGAGCACGAACGACGATCCGACCCCGGGGACGCTTGCCGCACTCAGCTCACCGTGCATGGCGCGCGCGAGGTCGCGTGCGATCGGCAGGCCGAGGCCCGTCCCGGCAATCCGCGCGTCCCCTTCCACCCGCACGAACGGCTCGAAGATGCGCGCCCGATCCTCGATCGCGATCCCCGGCCCATCGTCGCGCACCACCACGAGGGAGGCGGCAGGGCCGGTGCTCGCCTCGAGCTCTACCAGCCCATCGCGCGGGGTGAACTTGATCGCATTCGCCACGAGGTTCGTCAGGATCTGCTCCACGCGGCGTCGATCCCCGGTGGCCGGCCTGAGGCGCGGCGGGAGGGCTCGGACGAGTCGAATCCCGGCCCGCGCGGCGAGCGGCTCCAGGTCTTCCAGGACATGCGTGCAGGCCTCTGCCAGCGAGAACTGCTCGACCTTCAGCCCCAGGCTCCCGGCTTCGATCCGGCTGATCTCCAGGAGGTCCCCGACGAGCTCCGCCATCCCCTCCGCGATCCGTCGGCTTCGCTCCAGGAACTCGCGCTCCACGCCGGGGTCGCTGATGCGGCCCTCCAGGAGCAGGTCGAGGTAGCCGCCGATGCCGGTGAGCGGCGTCCGCAGCTCGTGCGCGACCATCGACATGAACCCGGCCCGCTCGGCGTCCCGGGATCGGAGCTCGGCCAGCGCGCGCTGGTCGGCAGCGCGGGAGGCCGCCAGCGCAAGCGCGGCCAGCAGGTGTCGGTACGTCGAAAGGGGAAGCCGCGCGGTGACCGCCGCCGCCGTGACCCCGGGCCGCAGCTCCACGCCGAGGTGGACGCCACCCGCGCCCGACACGGGGACCGCGAGGAACGTCCCGGTCGTGGTAGCGCCGGCGTCGGTGCGCCCGGGAGCAGCGTCGCGCCGCGCACGGACCACGCGGATTGGGGCCGCCGGGGAAGCTGCCCGCCGCGCCGCGGAGCGGGGTGCGTGGGCGTCCAGCCAGGCTCCCAGCGGACGGCCGGCATCGTCGGCTTCGTCAGCCCCGACCGCGACCGTGACGGACCGCGTGGGCTGATCGACGACGAGCGCCGCCCGTCGGGCTCCCACGACTCGGGCCACCATCGCGAGGATGCCGGCGAGGTGCGCGTCGGCCTCGCCCGGTCCGGCAAGGATGTCCATCGCGCGGCCAAGCAAGGCCCGCTCCTCGTGGACGGCCTGATCCTCGCCTCGGCGGAAGTCGCGCCGGCGGTTCGACGGCCCAGGCGGCCCCGCCGCGGCGGGTGCGTCCCGGGCCGGAGATGCCACGAATGGTTGGTCGGAGGCGGCCATCGACGAGAGCGTGGCTCCGCGAGCTGCACCGGGCCATCCCCCGAGGGACGCCGGGCCCCGTCCGAAGGTACCGCTCCAC
This sequence comes from uncultured Anaerolineaceae bacterium, assembly GCA_964556585.1. Lineage (GTDB taxonomy): Bacteria > Chloroflexota > Limnocylindria > Limnocylindrales > CSP1-4 > CTSoil-043. The sequence goes on along the minus strand of CAZKXK010000051.1, from coordinate 553 downwards.
GCTCCGGATTGGCAGGCCGGGCCGGCGCCGTGGGCCGCCGGGCCGGCGGGGACAGATCCGGCCAGCCGGCGCGGGGCGCTGAGCCGCCCGGGCGCGACGCGCCAAGCGGCCGGCCGTCAGCCCCGCGGCGTGCTGCGGATCGGCCGCCCGATTGTGCGACGAACCACGTCGAGGACTTCGTCCACGTACTGCTGCACGTCGCCCTGTTCCGACGCGGTCCGCATGCAGCCCTGGACGTGGTCCTCCAGCACGAGGAGGCTGACGGCATCTACCGCGGCGCGGAGCGCGCTGGTCTGCTGGAGGATGTCGACGCAGTACTCCTCGCGCTCGATCATCCGGGCGATCCCGCGGACCTGCCCCTCGATCCGGCTGAGACGGCGGAGGAGCTGCGCGCGGTCGCGCGAGTAGCTATGGCGGAACGTGCCAGGCAGCTCCGTGGCTGGCGCCGCGTCCCGCGTCGCCGTGTCCCGCGCGCCAACGACCCGCGCCGCCGTGTCTCGCGCGGCAGCGGTCGGGTTCTTCTCGGTGGTCATGGGCTGATCTCCTGGTCGCC
>CAZKXK010000050.1:5573-11506 GCA_964556585.1 uncultured Anaerolineaceae bacterium | reverse complement strand
TCCGGGTTCTGGAAGTAGGACGGGTCGCCTGGTGCCGGGTCGCCTGGTGCCGGGTGGCCGGCTCGGGCCGCGAGGCGGGTGACCGAGGGCCGGCGCGAGATCCCACGCCTATACTGACCGTCCCATGGTGCTTGGCTTCCTCTCCCGCTTCGTCGATTCCAACGACCGCGAGATCCGGCGCCTCCAGCCGCTCGTCGACGCCTCGAACGCGCTGGAGCCGGAGCTCCGGGACGAGTCCGACGCCCAGATCCGGGCCAGGATGGACGAGATCCGCGCGGACCTGGCGAAGCTCCAGGAGGGCTTCGGCCCGGGCGCGGACGAGCTCGACGAGGACGACCCTGCCCGTCGCCGCGACCTCGAGGCCGAGCGCCTGAAGAAGGAGACCGAGCAGCTCCAGGCGGCGCTCGACGACGTCCTGCCCGAGGTGTTCGCGGCGGCCCGTGAAGCCATGCGCCGGACGCTCGGGATGCGCCATTTCGACGTCCAGGTGATGGGCGGAATCGTCCTCCACCAGGGCAAGATCGCCGAGATGAAGACGGGCGAAGGCAAGACCTTCGTCCCGACGCTCGCCGCCACCCTCAACGGCCTCACCGGGCGGGGCGTTCACGTCGTGACCGTGAACGACTACCTGGCCCGCCGCGACGCCCAGTGGATGGGCCCGATCTTCCACTTCCTGGGCGTCTCGGTGGGGATCGTGGTGGGCGAGGAGGCATACCGCTTCGAGCCCGGGTACCCGACGACCGACGAGCGGCTCATCAACCTGCGCCCGTGCTCGCGGCGCGACGCCTACGCGGCCGACGTCACCTACGGCACGAACCACCACTTCGGGTTCGACTACCTGCGCGACAACCTCGTCACGGAGATGGACCAGCGGGTCCAGCGCGGCCACTACTTCGCCATCGTCGACGAGGTGGACAACATCCTCATCGACGAGGCGCGCACGCCGCTCATCATCAGCGGCCAGGCCGAGGAATCCGCCGATCTCTACTTCCAGTTCGCCCGCCTGGTGCCGCGGCTGCGCGCTCGACCCGAGGGCGAGGAGGAGGGCGGCGACTACTTCGTCGACCTCAAGGACCGGGCCGTCTCGCCGACCGAGGAGGGGATCGCGAAGGTCGAGCAGTGGCTCGGCGTCCAGAACCTGTACGACGATCCGCGGCTGACGCGCTACTTCGACGCGGCGCTGAAGGCCCACGCGCTCTACAAGCGTGATCGCGACTACATCGTCCGGGACGGCGAGATCGTCATCGTCGACGAGTTCACCGGCCGCCAGATGCCCGACCGGCGCTGGAGCGAGGGGATCCACCAGGCGATGGAGGCCAAGGAGGGCCTGCGCGTCCAGCGCGAGTCCGTGACCCTCGCCACCGTCACCTTCCAGAACTACTTCCGCCTGTACGCGAAGCTCTCCGGCATGACCGGCACCGCGATGACCGAGGCCGAGGAGTTCCACAAGATCTACAAGCTCGAGGTCGTCTCGATCCCGACCAACCAGCCGATGATCCGCGACGACGAGCAGGACCTGGTCTTCCGGAACGAGAAGGGCAAGTTCAAGGCGCTCATCGACGAGATCGTCGAGATGCGGGAGGCGGGCAGGCCCGTCCTGGTGGGCACGGTCAGCGTCGAGAAGTCCGAGATCCTGGCCGAGCTCCTCGAGCGGAGCGGGATCAAGCACGAGGTGCTCAACGCCAAGTTCCACGAGAAGGAGGCGCCGATCGTGGCCCAGGCGGGCCGCTCGGGCGCGGTCACGATCGCGACGAACATGGCTGGCCGCGGAACGGACATCATGCTGGGCGGCAACCCGGCGGGCATGGCCTCGGAGATCCTCCACCGGCGCGGGCTGAACCCGGCCGAGGTCGACAAGGCGACCTACGACGACGCGCTCGCCGAGGCGAAGGCGATCTGCGACGCCGACCACGACCGGGTCGTGGCCGTGGGCGGGCTCCACATCATCGGCACCGAGCGCCATGACTCGCGGCGCATCGACAACCAGCTCCGTGGACGGGCCGGCCGGCAGGGCGACCCCGGCTCCTCGCGCTTCTACCTCTCGCTCGAAGACGACCTCATGAAGCGCTTCGCCTCCGAGCGGGTGGCGGGCCTGATGGAGCGCCTCGGGCTGGACGACGACGTGGCGATCGAGTCGCGCCTCGTGAGCCGGACCATCGAGAGCGCCCAGACGCGGGTCGAGGGCTACAACTTCGACATCCGCAAGCGCGTCGTCGAGTTCGACGACGTCATCAACAAGCAGCGCGAGACGATCTACGCCGAGCGCGACAAGGTGCTCCGCAACGAGGACCTGACCGAGACGGTCGACGCGTTCCTCGGCGAAGAGATGGACGCGCTCCTGGCCACGTACTGCGCCGCGGAGATCCCCGACGACTGGAACATGGAAGGGCTCGCTGCCGCGCTGCACGCCATGGGCCTGGAGGGGCCGGGAACCTCGGAGGACGAGCTCTGGGAGATCGGCGGACGGGCAGCGCTCTCCGGTCACCTGCGTGACCTGGCCGACGCGAAGCTCGAGGAGAAGTCCGCCGAGGTCGGCGCCGAGGACTGGCAGATGATCGAGCGCCTGGTCCTGCTCCGGACGATCGACTCGCTCTGGGTGGAGCACCTGACCGAGCTCGACGACATGCGGCGTGGGATCGGCCTGCGCGGCTATGCGCAGCAGGATCCGCTCAACGAGTTCAAGAAGGAGGCGTTCAACCTCTACGACCAGCTCGGCGAGCTGATCCGCCACCAGGTTGCCACCACGATCTTCCGCGTCTCGGTGGTCCGCCAGCCGGCGGCCCCCACGCCAGACGAGGGACACCTCGCCGCGAGCCTGGCGGCCGGCGCCGCGTCGATCAAGGCCACGGGCGCCCGTGCCGCCGGAAGCCCGGTCGGGAGCGGCCCGCAGACCGCCGTCGCGACGCCGCCGAGCGCGAGCGGGGCGGCCCCGGCGAGCGCGACGTTCTCCGGTGGAGGCAGCTCGACGACCAGCGCCCGGCCGTCGGCGCCGTCGCCGGCGCTGGCCGCCGCCGCCCGAAACCTTCCCGCGGCGCCTGTCCTGCGGTCGATGCAGGAGCGGCTGGGCGACCAGGCCCGCACCGACGCCGCCAAGGGCGCCAACCCCGCGGCCGTGAAGCTGGGCCGCAACGATCCCTGCTACTGCGGGTCGGGGCTCAAGTTCAAGAAGTGTCACGGCCGCTGAGCGGCCGCGGCCGGAGATCACCGCTCCGCGAAATCTGCTTCGTGGGCCTTGCCGTGGTCGTCGGCGGCGTGCTCGCCACCGGTTACGCGACCTTCCGGATCTGGCAGCGGGGAACCACCGACGAGACGCGGCCGGTCGACGCGATCGTCGTGCTGGGGGCGGCCCAGTACGACGGGACGCCGTCGCCGGTCTTCGCGGCCCGGCTCGACCACGCGGTGCACCTCTTCGCGGCCGGCGTCGCCCCGGTCCTGGTCGTCACGGGCGGCAATCGCGAGGGCGACCGAACCACGGAGGCCGCGACCGCGCGCGCCTATGCAGTGGCGCATGGCGTCCCGGATTCCGCCATTCTCGGGGAGGATCACGGTCGCTCGACGCTCGAGTCGCTGGAGGCGGTCGCCGGCATCCTGCGCGACCACGGCCTGCGAAGCGCCCTCTTCGTGTCCGATCGCACGCACATGCTGCGCGTGATCCTGATGGCCAGGGACCTCGGGATCGAGGCATACGGCTCGCCGACCACCACGAGCCCGGCCGATGCGGAGTTGGGGCCACGCATCGAGGCGACTCTCCACGAGCTTGGCGCGCTGGCGTACTACGGCCTGCTGGGAGGCGCCATCGGCCCGGAGCTCGGGGCACCCGGTCCGGAGCTCGGTACGCCCGGCCCGGAGCTCGGTACATCCGGCCCGGAGCTCGGGGTGCCCGGTCGGCCCTGACCGGCACTCTGCGGCGCCAGCAGCCCGCCTCCCAGCGTCGCTTGGGCGTCCGGGAGGTCACTCCGCGTCCGGCGCCCGGCGGCTGTTCACACGCCGTTCACGGGCCGAAAAACTCCCTCTTGGCCGCTTCGAGTCGGCCCCGTATACTCACACCATTGCCTCGGCCGGCGGTTCCCAGCTCCCGTCCCGGCGGGAAATCCAACCGGCCAGACGTTGCGACTGCAGTGCATGAGGGAGCAGTGAAGCAGATCACGGATACCGCCTTCGTCGATCTGATCGCCTGCGAGCGAGAATGCCGGAATTGCAGCTACGCCGCGGCGCTGGACTGCGACGGCAATTGCGGCGTCTGCCCTCACAACGCGTACTGCGCCTGCGTGAACCCCGTCGTCGCCCGGAGCAAGACCGCCCTGCGGCTTATCGAGCTCCGGCCGATCCTCCTCCAGGACGTTCGAGGCCGGGCCTAGATGGACCGGGCCGGCCTCCGCGAGCTTGCCGGACGGATCCACGCGACCTCGGGGCGTCTTTGACCTCCCGGCCAAGGAAGCGCGCGTCGCGGAGCTCGATGCGCTGATCGGTGTCCCGGGATTCTGGGACGACCAGCGAGGAGCGCAGCGAATCCTTCGCGAGGCCGACGGGCTGCGCGGCGAGCTCGCGACCTGGCAGGACCTGGAATCGCGCGCAACGGGCCTCGAGGAGCTATCAGACCTCGCCGCCGAGGCCGACGATGCCGAGATGCTCGCCGAGATCGACCGTGACGCCGAGGCCCTCCGGGTCTCGTTCGAGCGCGAACGCACGGCGCTGCTCTTCTCGGGGGAGTACGACCAGCGCGGCGCGCTGGTCACGATCAGCGCGGGCGCCGGCGGGACGGAGGCGACCGACTGGGCGGAGATGCTGCTCCGCATGTTCCTCCGCTGGGCCGAGCGGCACCACTTCTCCACGGAGGTCCTCGACCAGACGGAGGGCGAGCAGACCGGCCTCAAGAGCGTGACGTTCAGCGTCGACGGCCGCCGGGCCTATGGCTGGCTCCGCGCCGAGCGCGGCGTGCACCGGCTGGTCCGGATCAGCCCCTACGACTCCCAGAAGCGTCGCCAGACCACGTTCGCGCTCATCGAGGTGATGCCCGAAGTCGAGGACGAGGCCGAAGTCGAGCTCAACTGGGACGAGATCCGGGTCGAGATGTACCGCTCGTCCGGGGCCGGCGGGCAGCACGTCCAGAAGACGAACTCGGCGGTGCGCCTCATCCACGTCCCGACGGGGATCGTGGTGACCTGCCAGAACGAGCGCTCCGCGACCCAGAACCGGGAGACCGCCGCCAAGGTCCTGGCGGCCCGGATCCTCGAGCGGCGGCTGGAGGAGAAGGAGGTCGAGCTGCGCCTCCTTCGGGGCGAGCACGTCGAAGCCGGCTGGGGAAACCAGATCCGGAGCTACGTCCTGCACCCCTACCAGATGGTCAAGGATCACCGGACCGAGGTGGAGACGTCGAACACGGCGGCCGTCCTTGACGGGGACCTCGACGTCTTCATGGCGGCCGAGCTGGAACGCGAGGCAACCGAGGCGCCGGTCGGCAGCTCGATCGAGCCGGCGTGACGAACCCGGGCCGCACGTGACGACCGCGCCCGGCACCGAGCCGCCGATCCGCCTTCGACCGGCGCGCCCCGACGACCTGCCGGCCTGCGTCGGCGTCTGGCACGCCGGGCTGACCGAGTACGGTCTGCGGGTGGGCCGGCCGGCCATGCCGCCGTCGTTCGGACCGCTGCTGGGGCTGCTCGGGCACCTCCTGGCGACCGACCCGCGGGGCTTCCTGGTCGCGGTGGCGGGAGCCGGCGGAGCCGGCGGAGCCGGCGACTCCCCGCTCGCCGCCGATCCGGACGACGCCGAGGGCCGAGTGGTGGGGTTCGTCTCGGCGCTCCGGCGCGAGCAGGTCTGGTTCCTGGCCATGCTGTTCGTACAACCGGGGCACCAGGAGCGCGGCCTGGGACGGCGTCTCCTGTCCCGGGTGCTGGCGGGTTCGGAGGACGCCACCCACGCGACGTGCACGG
>CAZKXK010000050.1:0-5473 GCA_964556585.1 uncultured Anaerolineaceae bacterium | reverse complement strand
CTCCTGTCCCGGGTGCTGGCGGGTTCGGAGGACGCCACCCACGCGACGTGCACGGACAGCGCCCAGCCCATCTCGAATGCCCTCTACAGCCGCTTCGGGATCATGCCGCGGCTGCCGGTGCTCGAGCTCGTCGGCCGGCCGCAGCACGCCGTGCCCGGTTTGCCCGGTGGGATCCGGGCCGTTCCGTTCGAGCTCCTGCGCGCCGGACCGACCGACGGCGCGGGGCGGCTGCGGCTGGCCGCCGCGCTGGAACGCCTGGACCGGGCGACGCTCGGGTACGCGCACCCGCAGGACCATGACTACCTGGCCGCCCAGGGCCGCCTGGGCTACCTCTACGAGGCCGGCGACGGGCGCGTGGTCGGCTACGGCTACACGTCGGAGGTCGGCCGGCTCGGACCGATCGCGGTCGAGGATCCCGAACTGATGGCGTCGGTGGCGGGCCATCTCATCGGGTCCGTTCGCCCGGCCGGCGCGTTCTCCGCCTGGATCCCGGGGTCGGCGAGCGGAGCCCTCGCAGTGCTCCTCGAGGCCGGGCTGCGGCTGGAGGACTTCCCGGCGCTCGTCTGCTGGGACCGCCCCTTCGCCGACTTCGAGCGCTACGTGCCGATCACGCTCGCCGTCCTGTAGCGCCCGGCCGCCCGGCCGCCGATCCCACCCCGGTCGATCCCACCACGGTCGATCGCGCGAGCGGACCGGACGGATCCGTGGACCGGTGGTAGCCTCGACCGGACGTGACGACCCCCACCATCCTCCGGCCTGCCGCCGCGCCCGACCCGTTGGTGGATGGCGCCTCCCCGAGCGCTCCCGCGGAGGCCCGGCCGGTCGTGTCGCTGCGCGGCGTGCGCAAGGTCTACCCGAACGGCAAGGCGGCCCTCGACGACGTGGACCTGACCCTCGGGGAGGGGGAGTTCGTCTTCCTGGTGGGGCCGTCGGGTGCCGGCAAGACGACCCTCCTCAAGCTCCTGATCCGGGACGAGCGACCGACGTCCGGCGAGGTGATCCTCGATGGCCGGAACCTCGCCCGCGTGCCGCGGCGGAAGGTGCCCGAGCTGCGCCGCAAGATCGGGATCGTCTTCCAGGACTACAAGCTCCTGCCGACGCGCACGGTTCGCGAGAACGTGGCGTTCGCGCTGGAGGTGACCGGAACGCCGCGCCGGCAGATTCGGCCCGCCGTCGATCGCGCGCTCGCCGTCGTCGGGCTGGCTGCCCAGGCGGACCAGCTGCCGACCACCCTGTCCGGCGGTGAGCAGCAGCGGACCGCGATCGCCCGCGCGCTCGTCCACGAGCCGCGCCTGATCATCGCCGACGAGCCAACCGGCAACCTGGACCCGCTGATCAGCTGGGAGATCATCCAGCTCCTGCTCCGGATCAACGAGCTGGGCGTCACGATCCTGATGGCGACCCACAACGCCTCCGTGGTGACTGCCCTCCGTCGCCGCGTCGTCGCGCTCGAGGAAGGGCGTGTCGTCCGCGACGAGGTCGGTGGCTACCACCGCGACGACTGACCCGTGGCCGGCTTCTTCCGTTTCGTCGCGTTCAGCGTCACCCACGGCCTGCAGGGCCTGCGCCGCAACGGCCTGATGACCATCGCCGCCACCGCGACGATGCTCCTGATGCTCCTGCTGCTGGCCGGGTTCTGGCTTGTCCAGGCCGGGCTCGCGGCCGGTGTCTCGTACGTCGAGCAGAAAGTGGAGATCGTGGCCGACCTCCACGACGTCCCCGGGGCCGAGGGCGCCCTCACGGTGGAGGCGGTGGCCCTGGAAGCGGACGTCGCGGCCCTGCCGACGGTCCGAAGCGTCGACTTCGTCTCCAAGGACGAAGCCCTGGCGCAGTTTCGCGAGCGGTTGCGCGAGCGGGGCCAGGTCGACCTGACCGGCTACCTGGACCGCAACCCGCTGCCCGCCAGCCTCGAGGTCAAGCTCGTGGATCCGCGGAACTACGACCAGGTGGTGCAGCTGCTCCAGAACCACAGCCGGGTGGTGGACGACGTGGTCCAGGTCCAGCAGCTGGTGTCCGAGCTGACCACGGTGACAGGTGTCCTGCGGACCGGCGGCATCGTGCTCCTCGTGCTGGTCGGCTTCGTCGTCCTTTTCATCATCGTCAACACGATCCGGCTCGCGGTCGTGGCCCGCCGCGAGGAGATCGAGATCATGCGGCTGGTCGGCGCATCGGACGCGTTCATCCGCTGGCCGTTCATCTTCGAGGGCGCGTTCGTCGGACTCCTGGGGGCGGCGGCCGCGCTCGCCATCATTGCGCTCGTCTCGGGGCCGGTATCCGACTTCATGTACGGATTCTTCCGGGTCCTGCCAATCGAGCTTGGCTCACTCCAATCCGACATGGTGCTGCTCGTGGTGGGGACGGGGTTCGGGGTGGGCGTCCTCGGGTCGTGGCTCTCGGTGCGGAGCTACCTGACCAAGTAGGCCGGGTCACCCGGACTGACCGGACGCCCCTCGCCAACCCCCGGTGTACGCTGTCGGCCCGGCGTCCCGGGTTCTGGGTTGCGCCGATCCCGAGCACGAGAACACGTCCATGACTGCACGCGGCCCCGAACTCGATTCGCTCGACCCCCCGACCGACGACATGCCCGCGGAGCCCGACGCGGATCCGGACGCCGAGCTCGACGCCGAGCCCGCCAACCCCCCCGGTCCGCCCAGCCCGCCGGCTCGCAGGCGAGTCGGGGCACTGCCGCTGGCGCTCGCGGCCGTCGCCGTCCTCGCCGGGGCGGCGCTCTTCCTGTCCGGCTACATGCTCGGAACGCGGACGGCCACCACGCCGGGCACGCCCGCGGCCGACGCGGCGCTGTTCACGCCGTTCTGGGACACGTGGGACTCGATCACCCGGAGCTACGTCGGTCCGGTGGACCAGAAGACGATCGTCGAAGGCGCCATCAACGGGATGATCAAGGCGCTCGGCGACCCGTACTCGGCCTACATGAGCCCGGCCGCCCTCCAGAGCGCGCGTGACACCCTGGCGGGCCAGTTCGAGGGGATCGGCGCCACCGTGACGGCTCAGTCGTCCGCGGGGGCGGGAGGGGCGTGTGCCCCGCTGGGTCCCACCTGCCGGATGACGGTGGTGTCCACGATCGCCGCCTCCCCCGCCGAGGCCGCCGGCCTCAGCGCGAATGATGCGATCACCGCGATCGACGGGGTTGCCGTGGACGGCCTCACGCTCGACCAGGCCATCGCCAAGATCCGCGGTCCGAAGGGGACCCCGGTGACGCTCACGGTCGCCCGAGCTGGCCGGCCGCCGTTCGACCTTCGAATCGTCCGGGGCACCATCTCGCAGCCCCAAGTGGAGGCGCGCGACCTGGAGAACGGCACGGTCCGCTACATCCGGGTCACCACCTTCTCGGACAGCGCCGCCACGGACTTCATCGCCGCGCTCAAGGCAGGCATCGCCAAGGGGGAGCGTTCCGTGATCGTGGACCTGCGCGACAACCCGGGTGGCTATGTCACGGCCGCCCGGACGATCGCCAGCCAGTTCATCAGCAGCGGGCCTATCTTCTGGGAGCAGAGTGCCGACGGAACGCAGATCGAGACGGCTGCCGCGCCCGGCGGCATTGCCACGGACGCCGCCATCCGGGTCATGGTGCTGGTCAACAAGGGGAGCGCATCGGCAAGCGAGATCGTGGCCGGAGCCCTCCAGGACACCAAGCGCGGCACGCTGGTCGGCCAGACGACGTTCGGCAAGGGCACGATCCAGCAATGGGTGGACCTGACCAACGCCTCGGGCGGGTTCCGGCTGACCATCGCGAAGTGGCTCACCCCCGCCAAGCGCTGGATCCACATGAAGGGCCTGACGCCGGACATCCTGGTCGCGTCAGGCGGCGCACCGACCACGCCCACCGGCGATCCCTACATCGACGCGGCCCTCAAGGCCCTGGGGGCGCCGACCGCCCAGGAGGCGCCGGCCGCCCAGCAGGGGTGGCCGCGCGCCGCCTGACGACCAGGGCACCCTCTTGCCAGATCCGTGGTCGTCCTGTACGGTTTCTCCAACCGAAAGGAGGTGATGTGCAGTGACAGACAGTAGTCCGCGTCGTTGCACCACCTCGCAGGGAGCATCCGCCTGACGGACGCCCCAGCGGGTGGGCAACTCGAAACGCGTTCGAGGGCCGGTTCCGGCAGCGGAGCCGGCCTTCGTGCGTCCGCGACACGCACCCGCCCGATCGCACGGACATCCACCACGAGGAGCTGGAACCCATGGGCGAATCGACGATCGCCCTCAATCGCAAGGCCCGCCACGAGTTCACGATCGAGGACACCTTCGAGGCAGGTCTCGTCCTGACCGGCACGGAGATCAAGTCGATCCGGGCGGGCCACGTGAGCCTCCAGGAGGCCTACGCGCGAATCGAGCGCGGCGAGGCGTGGCTGGTCGGCGCGCACATCGCCCCGTTCGCCGGCGGCAACCGCCTCAACCACGAGGCGAAACGTTCGCGGAAGCTGCTCCTCCACCGCGACGAGATCGACGAGCTGCTGGGCAAGACGAAGTCGAAGGGCCTGACGATCGTCCCGCTGCGCCTCTTCATCGATGGCCGCGGGCATGCCAAGCTCGAGATCGGGCTCGGACGCGGCAAGCAGCTCCACGACCGGCGCCGGGACATCGCCGAGCGTGACGCGCGGCGCGACCTGGACCGCGCGATGGCGGACACGGCCCGAGGGCGATAGCGCGGGGCCGCCGGCAGCGCGGCGCCGCCCGACTGCGCGCCCGATCGTCGGCGCCCTGGCGTGGGACTCTCCTGGCGCCGCCACGTCAGGCTGGGGGCCTGGCGCGGTCAGCCGGTGCCCGGTGATGGCGCCTCATCGAAGGCGGGTGGCAGCAACCGCTCCACGATCACCACGTCACGCCAGCGGCCGTCGAGCAGCCCGTGCCGGCGATACACGCCGACCTCGCGAAACCCGAGATCAGCGAGAAGGCGGCGGCTCGGCGCGTTCTCCACGAAGACGCGCGAGACGAGCTTCCACAGCCCGGCCGTCCCGGCGGCCTCGATGAGCGCCTCCATCGCCAGCCGGCCGATCCCCTTTCCGCGGAAGGCGCGGGCGACGTAGACGGAGAACTCCGCCACCCCCGCGTAGCAGGTGCGCGGCCGGTACTCGAACGTGGCGGCAAACCCGACGACGTTCCCATCGGGGCCATTCACGACGACGATCGGGTGGCGACCGTCGAACCATGCGGCGACGTCCGCCGGCGTCCGCGGGCGGGTCTCGAACGTCGCGATCCGATCCTCGATCCCCTCGCTGAAGATGCCGGCGATCGCGGCCGCGTCACCCTGGGTCGCGGGTCGAGCCGTGGCGGCGGGCCGGTCGGCGCTCATCGTCGCCGCTCGCACGACGAGCGGGACGACACCGGTGGATCGAGCTCGTTCGGCGTCACGATTGCTCAGTCTGGCGCACCTGCTCTCGGCGCGCACCCGGTCGGTGCTGCTCCCCGGATCGGGGCGGCGCGACGCCCACCCCGGGATTCCTGCAGGCCCGGC
>CAZKXK010000049.1:0-11520 GCA_964556585.1 uncultured Anaerolineaceae bacterium | reverse complement strand
CTCGCGGGATGCGGCACCAGCGGTCCGGCCACGCCGCTGCCGTCCGTGGGCGCGGAGAGCGCGGCCGCGACGGGTTCTCCCGTGGCGCCCGGCTCGGCATCGCCCGGCTCGGCGGCGCCCGGCTCGGCAGCGCCCGGCGGCTCGCCCGCGACGGGGACGCCACGTCCGGCCGGTGCCTATTCGCTCAGCCTGCCGGCCGGCTGGCGCAGCGTCCAGATCGGGTCGAACTACGCGGCGCTGGCAGGCGCGTATGACACCCTGAGCCTGCCGTTCGCGAGCTCGCTCATCAGCCAGCTGACCGCGCTCCCGAAATCCGCCTCCGCCTACGCGTTCGACGCGAGCGACGCCGTGGTTCGCAGCGGGACGCTGGTCGCCCTGACGGTCACCGAGGTCGTGCTGCCCGCGGGCGTGACGCTCGACGACTTCAGCGCCGTGGTCGGCCAGCAGGCCGCGCTGGAGGCCGAGGCGACCGTGCCCGCCACCCGTATCCAGACTGCCTCGGGACCGGCCGACGAGTACGTCTACGAAGCCTCGTTCGGGGCGACGGCGACCGGGACCGCCGTCGCCGCCGTGACCCAGGTGATCCTGGTGGCGCCGGGCCGCGGCTACGTGCTGACGTTCTCCACCACGCCGGATCGTGCCGCCACCGACGCCCCGGTCTTCGGCAAGATCGCCAGCTCGATCGTCCTGGCGCCGTAGCGATGCCCGGGGTCGCGCTCCCGTGGGGCCGGCGCGACGTTCGGCACCACGATCACCCCGCGCTCCGGGCCGGAATGGTATCGGCGGCTCCCGCCGTCCCGGTGTACCTGCCGGACCCGCGGCCCCGCACCGGGCGCTGACCGTCAGTCGAGGTCGAGCTGTCGCCAGTTCCCCGGGTCGACAAAGCCCAGCCCGGCGTACAGGCGCTCCCCGTCGTCGCTCGTGCGCAGGACCAGGCGACGGCAGCCCAGCGCCCGGCCATCCGCGATCACGGCCTGGAGCATCGCCGTGGCCACGCCGCGCCGCCGCCAGGCCGGGTCCGTCATCACATTGAAGACCATCGCCTCGGGGGACCGGCGCGATCGCGGGTGGGGTGGCCGATCGATCACGACCAGGCCGGCCATTCCCACGATGTGGCCGCCGCCATCGGCGACCCACACCCGGAAGCGCCCGTCCGGCAGGTGGGACCGCAGGTATTCGTCGATGCGAGCGCGATGCTCGGGGGCCGGCTCGATCGGAACTCCACCGGCCAGCTCGCGGTCGAAGGCAACGCGGAGCTCCACGAGGGCCGGGATGTCGGAGGCCGTGGCGCGACGCACGGTGAAGGCGGGCAGGATTGTCACCGGCGCATGGTGCCACGTGCTCGCTCGCCCCGCCCGGGACGTCGTCGCTACACTCCCGCGGTGACAATCCGATCCACGCCGACCGCGCCGGTCCCGGCCGGTCCGACACACGCGGGCCTGCCCGCTCCCGCCCACCAGCCGGTCCAGGGCTGGCACAGCCTGCTGCTCGTCTACGCGATCACGTCCGTCGTCGAGTCGATGGGCGTGGCCCAGGTCTTCGCGTTCCTTCCCACCCGGCTCAGCCAGGTGGGGTTGCCCGAATCACAGGTACCGACCTTCACCGGCCTGTTCAGCAGCCTGATCTTCGTGTTCGGCATCTTCCTGGTCCCGTTCTGGGGCGTCTGGGCGGACAAGTACAGCCGGCGCGCGGTGATCGTGCGGAGCGCCCTCGTGGAGGCGATCGTCTTCGCCGGGGTCGCCCTTGCGCGGGAGCCGTGGCAGCTCGCGGCGAGCCTCCTGCTCGTGGGGCTCCAGCTGGGAAACACGGGCGTGATGCTGGCCGCCCTGCGGGACGTGACGCCACGGGCACGGGTCGGCACAGTGACCGGCCTCTTCGGCGCGACCGGCCCGCTGGGGATGGCGGTCGGGCCGGTGCTCGCGGCGTTCATGCAGGACGGCCTGCACCTGCCACTGACCGACGTCTTCTGGCTGGCGTCGTTCCTCTCGCTCGCCGTGATCGCCCTCTTGCTCGTCGGCTCGCGCGACGTCCGGCCGGCCGTGGCTCCCGTCGGGAGCGCCCTCGGGCTCGCGCGCCGCGCGATCACGGGTGTCTTCTCCGATCCGGCCGTGCGCCGGATCTTCCTGATCTTCGGGGTCTCCATTCTCGCCAACCAGATGAGCCGGCCATATCTGCCCCTGCTCGTGCAGAGCCTCCAGGCCGGGCGACCGAACCTTGCCTCGGCGATCGGGCTGGTGACCGGCGTGGCGGTCCTCGCGGGCGCCCTCCTGTCGACGTTCGCGGGGCCGCTCGGCGACCGGATCGGCTTCCGGGCCGTCCTCGCGGGCGCCCTCCTGGGGGCGGGCCTCGCGCTGCTCGGCATGGCGGGCGCGCCCTCGGTGGCGGCCCTGGCCGGCGTGGTCGTCATCTACGCGGCATTCCAGGCCGCGACGCAGGCGATGGTCTTCGGGCTCGTCGCGGTGGAGGTGGCGCCCGAGCGGCGGTCCGCCACCCTGAACCTCGTGCTGTTGCCCCTCTATGTCGCAGGGATCGTCGGACCGACGGTCGGGGCGGTCGCGGCCGGGGTCGGCGGGATCCCCGCGCCATTCGTTGTCGCGGCAGGCGTGTTCCTGGTGGGTGGAACGGGCGTCGCGCTGTCCCTGTGGCGGTCCCGGGCGGCACGAGGCAGCCTGGCGGGCTGAGCAGCTCGCCAGGCCCGCGCGCCGGTCGGGCCAGTCCGGGGCGGCCCGCTACTTCGGGAGGTCGCGCTCCGCGGCGCCGATGTAGCGTGCGTCCGGGCGGATCAGGCGGTTCGACGACGCCTGCTCGAGGACATGGGCGGTCCAGCCCGCGTGGCGGGCGAGCGCGAACGTGGCGGGGAAGAGGTCTGGCTTCAGGCCCACGCCCTGCAGGACGGCCGCCGCGTAGTACTCGACGTTGGTCTTGAGCGGCCGGTCCGGGTATTTCTCCTCGAGGACCCGGAGCGCGACGTCCTCGACCTTGATCGCGAGCTCCAGCCAGTCCGGCTTCGTCGGCATGGCTTCCACGACCTTGCGCAGCGCGGCCGCCCGCGGATCGTAGGCCCGGTAGACGCGATGGCCGAAGCCCATCAGCCGCTCACCCCGGGCGAGGGCCTCGCGGACCCACTGCTCAGCGTGCTCGGGCGAGCCGACCTTGTGGATCTGCTCCACGACCTCGGACGGCGCTCCACCGTGGAGGGGTCCCTTCATCGCCCCGATCGCGCCGGAAACGGCCGAGGCGATGTCGGAGCGGGTCGAGGTGATCACCCGTGCGGTGAACGTCGATGCGTTGAGGCCGTGCTCGGCGCCCACGATGAAGTAGGCGTCGAGGGCGCGGGCGGTCGCCTTGTCGGGTCGCTGGCCGGTGAGCTGGTAGAGGAAGCCCGAGACGAGGTCCAGCTTGGGATCGGGATCGATCGGCTCCAGGTCCTGGCGAAGCCGGGCGAACGCGGCAAGCGCGGACGGCGAGAACTCGGTGAGCGCCCGGGCCTGGATCTCGGTCGGCGGCCAGTCGAGCACCTGCGTCGCGCCCCAGACCGACACCGCCGTCCGGAGCGCATCCATCGGCTTCGCCGTGCGAGGAAGCGCCATGAGGGCGGCCATGACCGCCGATGGAACCCGTCCGGTCGACATGTGGGCGTGGGAATTCCACTCACCGGTCCAGAGGAGGTTCGCGACGGACGCGTAGCTGCCGTGGGCGACCAGGTCACCGATCCGATAGCCGCGATACATCAAGCGTCCATTTGCGCCGTCGACGAGGCCCAGCTCGGTCTCTGCCGCGAGCACGCCCTCCAGGCCGGGCGAGTAGGGCCGCCCATCGACCGTGTGGGAGGCGAGGAATTGACCGGGTTCGGCGGCAGGGGTCGCCGGGACGACGGGGTCGGCGGCGTCGACGGGCGCGGCGGGTTTGTTCGTCATCGTGAACGGTCCTCGAAGGCTGGGGTGCGGGCCTGATGAGGGAAGCCGGGGACGGACCCCAATCCTACCCCTCGTGGGGCCGATCGATCCTCGGTTGCCGTCCGTGGTGCCCGCCGCGCGGCGGGCCCCTGGCGGGTGCGCCGGCCCGGCCTCAGCGGCGGGTTCGTTTCGCCCGGACCTGGCGACCCGAGCGGGTCGGCGACGGCCGGCTGGCGACCGCGCCCGCCCGCGTGCTGGCGATCCGCTGCGCCTCGGCGATGTCCCACCATGCGCTGAACGCGATGTAGCCGATCCCGGCGAGGACGATCCCGAAGAGGTACAGACCCGACGCGGTCGGCAGCGTCCCCTTGCCGAGCGCGTCCAGGAAGAGCGTGATCCCGTGCGTGGAGCTGAACACGAGCGCGCCCGCCAGCATGATCGCGACGAGCATCGGCGATCGCTCGCGGGCCGACCGATCGGCCGTGGCGTGCCTCCCGAGGTACCCGAAGAGGATGAACAGCATGCCGAGGATCGCCGGGATCGTCGCCGCGCCCGTCGGCGACAGGCCCGCGACCCAGGCCAGACCGCTCACGGCAAGGACGGCGCCGCCAAAGACCATCGTGACCCGAGCGAACACACGCCCCTCGCCCTGCATGACCGGGATGCCGGTCGCGTCGCGCCCGACCGGGACGCGATCCGAGCAAGGATCATAGCGGCGGGGCCTCAGGAGCGGGGCAGCATCCCGGCAGCCGCCGCGTCGAGAATCCAGGTCGCGCCGGCCCTGCGCGCCCGCTGGGCCGGAAGGCGGCGCTCGTCCCGGGGTCCGGCCAGGATGCTCGCCAGGATGGCCGCCTTGGCCGCGCCGAAGGCCATCGGAACGAGGGCAGGCGTCGCGTCGAGGGCACCCGGCGTGAGGGACACGCGGGCCACGTGCGGCGCGACGTGGGTGGGTGCCGGGACGGAGACCGCCCAGCCGCGGGCGTCGAACGCCGCGCTTCCCGGGAAGACGGAGAGGAGGTGACCGTCGGGCCCGATCCCCACCAGGATCGCGTCGAAGACCGGGCGGTCCGCCGCGTCCGCCGGGACGGCGTGCCGGAGCGCGGCCTCGTAGGCCGCCGCCGCCTCGGCCGGCCCCCCGCCGTCTGCCAGCGTGGCGTCGACCGGGACGGGGTGCAGGTTGCCCGGCGGCAGCGGCGCCGGCTCCAGCCCCGCGGCCGCGTCGCCGGCCAGCAGGATCGAGTCCACGGCCACGACGTTCGACTCCGGGTCGTCGCGCCGCACGAAACGATCGTCCCCGAACCACACGTGCAGGCGGTCCCAGGCGATGCGATCGCGAACCGGCCGCGCGAGCAGCGCCCGGTAGAGCGCCGGGGAGGTGGAGCCGCCGGTCGTCGCGATGTCTGCCCGGCCGCGCCGGGCGACCCCCGCGGCGATCGCGGTGACCAGCCGCTCGGCCGCGAGCTGGGCCGCCTCCACGGGCGTCGCCCTCACGAGGATCTCGGGCTCGCCGGGCTCGGCAGGCAGGCGGTGGTGCGGGCCATGGCCCGCCGGCGGCATCACGAGCGGCCGTCCCCGGAAGCGTCCCCGGCGGTCTCGGCGGCCCCGCCGCGGGGCTCGTCCCCGGCGTTGGCTCCAGCGCGCCCAACGGGCGGGCCGACGAGGGCGGCCGCCATGCTCGTGGCCTGCTCGGCCACCCGGTCGTGGCCGCCTGCCTCGATCGCTTCGGCGAGCAGATCGACATCCGTGCGGCGCGGGGCGGTGAACGCGCGCTCGAGCGCCTCCACGCCGTCCTCCCAGACGCGGACATGGACGGTCTCGGCTTCCGCGGTCACCTCGGCGCGCAGCTCCGCGCCCCGCCGCTCCGCCAGGATCTCCACCCGCAGCGTCGTCCCGGCCGGCATCTCGGAGAGCACGGGGCGGATCACGACCTCGACCTCGGCGCCGCGCTCCCACTCGAGGAGCGCGCGCATGCCGCGTCCGGATTCGAGGCCCGCGCCGGGAATCGGGTGCCGGGCAACCCCGGCCCTGCCGGTCCGCTCCAGGGGTCGGGCCACGCGGAGGTTGAGGCGCGAGGCGAGCCACGCGACGTGGTAGATCGGCTTGACGATGTTCGTCCGGGCCTCCGTGTCCGGCCCGCCGTGGGTGCCGTAGGTGACCGAGACGCGGCGCATCGAGCGGAGGTAGGGCAGGAACTCGGGGCGGTCGAACACCGAGGCGACGGCCTCCCGCCAGCGTGCCTGGCGCATCAACGCGAAGTCCGACACCGCGAGCGAGCCGCCCCCGAGCGAGGCAATCGCGCACAGGCGATCCAGACCGTCGCCCGCCCAGCTGGACCCGTCCACCACCAGGCGATCGGCCATCCCGATCAGGTCACGGGCGAGCAGCGTGTCGAACGGTGGCTCACCCGGCCACCAGATTGTCACCGGAAGGTCGTGGACGAGCAGGGGTGCCACGATGGCCCCGAGGTGACGTCCTGTCGCGCCGCCGGCCGTGGCATAGATCTGCTCGGCGCAGGTCGCCGGCGCGTCGGGGCGGGGAACCATGCAATACGCCTTGACCTGCGCCCGCAGCCAGCCCGGGCCGTCCGGGTCGGTCGGCACCAGGATGAGCGTTCGCGACGGGTGGCGGCCGGTCAGCATGGAGATCGTCGAAGCGGCGCGCTGGCCGAGCTCCGGGCTCCGGGCAACCACGACCAGGTTGAGCACGCTGGTCCTGGCGGCGATGGTGCGCTCCACGGCACCGTCCACCGCCGCCCGCGCCTGCGGGAGCGCCCAGAACCGCGCCAGCTCGTGCTCGATGCCCGGGATCGTCGTCGCCTGGCTGGACCAGAGGAGGGCCGGGTCGCCGGGCGCGGCCAATGGCGCGGGCGGTGTGCCGGCCACGCCTGGCCCGCTGCCCGGCCCGTTCAGATGCGCCGCCACCGTCGTCCATCCCGCTCGAGCATCTTGTCGGAGGTGGCCGGGCCCCAGCTGCCGGCAGCGTAGTTCGGGAAGTCGGGTGCCGGAGCGTCCGCCCATGCGTCGATGATCGGGTTCACGATCGCCCAGGCCTTCTCCACCTCGTCGGCCCGCGTGAACAGCGACGCGTCGCCCAGGAGCGCGTCCAGGATGAGCGTCTCGTAGGCGTCAGGGCTGTCGACGCTGAACGCCGATCCGTACGTGAAGTCCATGTTGACGGACCGGACATCGACCCCGAGGCCGGGCACCTTGGCGGCGAACCGGAGGAGGATCCCCTCGTCGGGCTGGATCCGGAGCGCCAGCAGGTTCGCCTCGGGATCGGCGCTCGACTCCTTGAACAGGGCGTGCGGCACCTGCTTGAACTGGACCGCGATCTCGGTGGCGCGCTTGGGCAGGCGCTTCCCCGCCCGCAGGTAGAACGGCACGCCCGCCCACCGCCAGTTGTCGACGAAAAGGCGCGCCGCGACGTACGTCTCCGTCTCCGATTCCGGGTCGACCTCCGGCTCGCCCCGGTATCCACCCACCGGGTCGGCGGCTACCCAGCCGGCGCCGTACTGGCCGCGCACGACATTGGCCGCGACCTGCTCCGCGCCCATCGGCTCGATCGCGCGGAGCACCTTGACCTTCTCGTCGCGCAGCGCCTCGGCGTCGAACGTCGCGGGCGGCTCCGTCGCCACCAGCGAGAGCAGCTGCATCAGGTGGTTCTGGAGGAAGTCGCGCGAAGCGCCGGCCTCCTCGTAGAACGAGCCTCGCTTCTCGACGCCGATCGACTCGGCCACCGTGATCTGGACGTGATCCACGTAGCGGCGATTCCAGATGGGCTCGAAGATCCCGTTCCCGAAGCGGAAGACCAGGATGTTGCGGACCGTCTCCTTGCCCAGGTAGTGGTCGATCCGGTAGACCTGCGACTCCCGGAATACCTTGCCGACCTCGCGGTTGAGCCGGATCGCCGAGTTCAGGTCGCGCCCGAACGGCTTCTCGATCACGACCCGTCGCCAGCCGGCCCCGTGCTGCTCGTGGTCCAGCCCGGCGCGGCCGAGCTGGGCGATGATCTGGGCGAACGCGGACGGCTGGGTGGCCAGGTAGTAGATCCGGTTTCCGGCGGTGCCGCGCTCGCGGTCCAGCTCGTCGAGGCGCGTGACCAGCTGGTCGTACAGCTCCGCCTCGTCGAAGTTGCCGCGGTGGTACTGGATCCGGGAGGCGAACTGGTCCCAGGCCGCCGCCTCGATGGGAAGCATCCGGCTGAACTGGTCGAGCGACCGCTTGAGCTCCGCCCGGAACGCCGCGTCCGTGTATGCCCGGCGTCCGATCCCCACGATCGCGAACTCGTGCGGGAGCAGGTTGGTCCGCCAGAGCTGGAAGAGCGCCGGGACGACCTTCCGGTTGGCGAGGTCGCCCGTCGCGCCGAACAGGACGAACGTGGCCGGGTCCGGGACCCGTTCGAGGCGCAGCCCTTCACGGAGCGGGTTGTCGAGCGGCCTGCCGGCAGCGCGCCGCCTTCCCGGCCGCGCGAGCCGGAGCTCGCGCGCGGTCAGCGGCCCGTCATCACCGGTCCTGGCGGCGCGCGATGTCGGCTTTGCGCTGTCGGTCATCGCGAGTCCCTTCGAGTCACCCCTGGCCGAGTATCGGTGCGTGTTCGGTGACGGTCGACACGCACTTACGCGAGGACGTCGCGAAGCACGCGTTCCAGTGATGCCAGCCCGGCGTCGACATCCGCGCCCAGGTGAACGCGCAGGACCGGCAGCCCGTGCGCCTCGAGCGCCTCGAAGTCGCCGATGGCCTGGGCGTCGATGAGCTGGCCGAAGGTGAACGGACGCCCCGGGATCTCGACGTCCGTCGGGTGGTCCGCGGTGAGCTGGAGGAACCAGCCGATCGGCGCGCCACCCTTGTGGAGCTGCCCCGTCGAGTGGAGGAAGCGCGGCCCGAAGCCGCTCGTCGTGGCGCGGCCGGTGGCGTCGCGGAGGATCCGCCGCAGGCGGTCCAGGGCCTCGGCACGTGCCGCGGTGGGGGCGACGAACGCCTGGAGGGCCAGGTACGCGTCCTCGCGCGCCCGGGCGAGATGGCGGCGCAGCTCACCGGCGAGCGTTCCGTCTCCGCTTCCTCCGCGGAGCGTGGAGTCCCCGACCAGGAGCAGGCCGTCTCCCTGAGCGAGCGCCACCGGGGCCGGGAAGGCGCCCGTCCGCTCGAGCTCGGCCAGGACGCGCTTCGTGTTCTCCTTGGACTCCGTGACGTTGGGCTCGTCGAATGGGTTGATCTCGAGCGCGGCGCCGGCGAAGGCGGTCGCGACCTCCCAGCGCACGAACTCCCCCGCCAGGTCGATGGGGTCCGCGAGACGGATCCGGAGGACCGGATGGCCAGCGGCCGCGAGCGCCTCGAGCAGCTCGTCTGCCGACGTGCCGGAGGGCGTCGGGGCCGGCGGCGCCGCGCCATCGAGCGCCAGCCTGACGAAGACGCGGTCGGGTCGGTAGGCCGACGCCTCCCCCAGCGGCTCGCCGGCGACCGGGACGATCCCCACGCCGTGCTTGCCGGTGCTCTCCGCGATGAGCTGCTCCAGCCAGGCCCCGAAGCGGGCCACGGCGGGATCGGCGACGAGCGTGAGCTTGTCTCGTCCGGCGCGCCAGAGCGCGCCGAGCGTCACGCCCAGCGCCGCGCCGGGGTTGTCGGCGACCGCGGTCGCGTGGGTCCGGGCGAGCATCGCGAGCGACGCGGCGAGGAACGCGTCGAGGTCGATGCCGAGCAGCGAGGCAGGCACCAGCCCGACATAGGTGAGCGCCGAGTAGCGGCCCCCGACGTCCTCGGGGTTCAGAAAGACCTCGCGCAGCCCGTCGTGGTGGGGGATCGCCTCCAGGCTTCGTCCCGGATCGGTGATCGCGATCATCAGGTCGGCGGGCGACTCGCGCCGCTCCCCGGCCGCGCGCAGCGCGGCGTGAATCCGTGCCCAGGCATCCGCCTGGAACGCGAGGCTCTCGGTGGTCGTGCCGGACTTCGTGGCCACGATGACGAGCGTCGCCAGGGGATCCAGGCCGTCCCAGGCCGCCTCGACTGCCGCCGGGTCGGTCGAGTCCAGGACGCGGACGGTCAGCCAGCCGGCGACGTCGCGGAAGGCGTCGGCGAGCACATCCGGCGCCAGGCTGCTGCCGCCCATCCCGGCGACGATGGCAGCCGTGAAGCCGGCTGCCCGGATGCCCTCCCCGAATGCCTCCAGCGCCGGGACCTGGTCGCCGAAGTCACGGGGGGCGTCGAGCCAGCCCAGGCGATTCGCGATCCGAGCCTGGACCTCCGGGTCCTCCGACCAGATCGTGCCGTCGCGATCGTGGAGGCGCTCGACCCAGCGTTCCGCGTCGGCGCGACGGACGGCCGCCTCGACGGCCCGGGCGAGCGCGGGGTCGTGGATCCGCGCGTCGAGCGCGTCCGGGGCGAATATGGGGAGCGGGTCTGCCATCGGCTGCCTCCTGACCGCTGAAGTGTAGCCGGGCCGCGCTCGCCGGCCGTCAGCTCGCGCCGAACTCCCGGGCCTCGATGGCGAGCACCTTGGCGACGCGCCGCGCATGGCGCTCGGCGCCGGAGAACGACGCGCCGACGAACGCGCGGGCGCACTCCACCGCCAGCTCCACGCCGATCACGCGGCCGCCGAGGCAGAGCACGTTGAGATCGTCGTGCTCCACGCCCTGGTGGGCCGAGTACGTGTCATGGGCGATCGCGGCTCGCACGCCCCTGACCTTGTTGGCCGCCACGGACGCGCCGACGCCCGAGCCGCAGATGAGGATGCCGCGGTCGGCCGCACCCCCGCGGACGGCCTCGGCGAGGCGAAACGCGAAGTCCGGGTAGTCGTCGGCCGGGTCGCTCCCGTCGCCGCCGAGGTCGATCAGCTCGTGCCCGGTGTCGGCGAGGCGACGGATGAGCTCGTCGCGGAGCTCGCTGCCGACGTGATCCGCGGCGAACGCGATCCGCATCAGCGGTGCCCCCCGGGATGCGGCGATGGGACCAGCGTGGCGATGCGCCCCCGGAGCCCGTCGCGGACCACGGCCCGGCCAACCTCGGCGACGCGGTCCGCGGTGAAGCCGAAGTGCTCGAAGATGGCGGCGGCCGGCGCCGACGCCCCGAAGTGGTCGAGCCCGATGATCGCCCCTTCGTCGCCCGTCCAGCGCTCCCATCCGAGCGGCACGCCGATCTCCACGCTGACGCGCTTCCGGACCTCCGGCGGCAGGACCGCCTCGCGGTAGGCCGGCGCCTGGGCCTCGAACGCCTCCCAGCACGGAAGCGAGACGACTCGCGTCGGGATGCCGTCGGCCTCGAGTGTGTCGGCGGCGCCCATCGCCAGCTGGAGCTCCGAGCCGGTGGCGATCAGGATCAGCGCCGGCTTCCCGCCCGCGGCCTCGGACGAGGCCGGCCGCAGGACATAGCCGCCCTGCCGGACTCCCGCGCGGGCGAGCTCCGCCGTGGCGGCGAAGGTGGGCAGCTTCTGCCGGGTCAGGGCGAGGGCGGTTGGGCCGTCCTCCCGCTCGACGGCCAGCACCCATGCGGCCACGGCCTCGTTGGCGTCGCCCGGCCGCACGAACCAGAGGTTCGGGATGGCCCGCAGGGCCGCGTACTGCTCCACCGGCTGGTGTGTCGGGCCGTCCTCGCCGAGCCCGACCGAATCGTGCGTCCAGCAATAGACGACGTGG
>CAZKXK010000048.1:0-11698 GCA_964556585.1 uncultured Anaerolineaceae bacterium | reverse complement strand
TCTGACCCCCGTTGCCCGGCGGCCAGGCTGTCGTCAGGCGGTTGCCGAGGGCGACCCACGGGAGATAGAGCGCGACGTAGACCGCGGCGGGGATGGCCATCAGCGAGGCGCTCGCCCAGGCGACGGGCAGGCCCCAGCGCCAGCCGGGCCGGAGCCAGCCCTCGGGAGCCGGGGCTGGCGGCTCCAGCAGTGAGACAGGGTCATCGGGAAGGGGTGGCGGGGCGAGCGGCCCGAAGCCGAGCCGCGCGGCCAGCCAGAACGCCAGCGCGGCGAAGGCGGCGAGCCCGAAGCATCCGAGCGCCAGCGCCAGGGCCGTGGAGCCCAGGCCGAGGGGGATGGCCGCCAGGACGACCAGCGCCCCCACCGCCGCGGGGCCCGCCACCGCGATCCGCACCTCCTCCACGGACCATGCGATCGGGTGGAGCACCGTCACCGCGGCCGCCACCAGGGTCAGGCCGATCATGATCGCCAGGAAGGTGAGGTTGCCGCCGGACGTGTCACCCGCCGGGACCGAGACGGCCATGTAGCCGAGCACCGCCGTCCCCGCCGCCAGGCCGAGCAGGACCACCACGCGCCCGAGCGCGGAACGCACGAGGATCAGCAGGATGACCGCCGCGAGCGCGTAGAGCGCGACCCACTTCGACGCGAGGCCCAGCCCCATGAGGAGCCCCACGATCGGCATCCCCACCCAGAAGGCGCCGCGCCACCGCCAAGCCCCCGTCCAGATCGCCGCGAACAGCGTGACGGCCGCGACGATGAAGAACGCGGCGTACGTGTCGTTCATCCCGATGCGCTGCTGGACGAAGTACATCCCGTCGGCCAGCCCGAAGATGCCGCCCAGGATCGCCACCGAGCGGCGCCGGAACAGGATCCGCGCGAGCAGGAACAGGAGGCCCGCCATGAGCGCACCGGCGATGACCCCCGGGAGGCGCCACGCGAAGGCGTGCTGTCCGACGTCGACCGAGGCCGCCTGGCCGTCCCCGCTGAACACGAGCAGCTGCTCGCGGTCCGTGGCGGGGACGTCCGGGTTCACGTCCGTGGCCCACGCCGCCGGCGCGAACGGCAGGCGCGCGTCCGCGTAGACGCTGTTCCCGCGCGGCTCCACGACGTAGATCGTCCAGCCGGTGCCGTCGGTCGTGCGGCCCAGCGCGTGGATCATCTGGCTCGACGAGTCGTAGGTGACGCGGCTGATCGCGGCGGGCATCCAGACCGTCTGGGCGAGCGACGGGGCGGTGCCGTCCGCCGGGATCACGATGGCGGCAAGCGAGCTCCCGGTTGCCGCGTAGAGCATGGGCGAGTCCAAACCGTCCGCCCCGACCACGCTGGTCGCCCCGCCGTCGAGCGGGATCGCGCCGGTCACGGAACCGCTGGTGGGCTCCACGAATGTGACGCCCGCGGCGTCCGCCACGGCGATGCGGGGCACGCTCGTGACGGTGATCCCGGCAAGCGCGCCGCTGGCGATGGCGGAGTCGAGCTGGGTCCGCTGCGCCGTGATCGCCGTCGTGATGGTGACCCGCGCCGCCCCGGAGCGGAGCTGTTGCTCGTACGCGGCGGCCGTCCCACCGAGGATTCGGGCCAGCTGGCCCGCCACGAACGTCGGGTCGGTCACGAGCGCGGGCTCGGCCACCAGCGCGTCGACGGTGCCGGCGTCCGCGACCTCCGCGCGGCCGGGCAGGTTGAAGGAGGCAAGCCGCGTCCCGCTGGCCGCGTCGAGCGACACGAGCCCGTCGCCGAGCGTCGCGGCGATGAGGGTCGCCCCGTCGCCGGTCACCCAGAGCCGGTCGACGGCGGCGCCCGCCGATGCGAGCGGGACCAGCGTGACGAGGGGAGCGCCCCCGGTGCCGCCGGCGGTGCCGCCGGCGGTGCCGGCGCGGAGGTCGCCCGCGCTGACCGCCGTGTCGAGCGTGAGGATGTCACCCGACGCGGTCCCGACGAAGAGCCGATGGTCGGTCGCGTCGATGGCGACCGCCTGCGCACCCGGCAGCACGAAGGTCGCCAGGAGTGCGCGGGTCTGCAGGTCGTAGACGCGGACGTCCGCCCCCGTGGCGACGTACAGACGGTCGCCGCCCGAGACCTGGGCCGCGCCCGGACCGGCGGGCCCGGTCCAGCCCTCCTCGATCGCGACGTCCGCCACCGGCACGCCGAGCGTGCTCGTGGCCGTCACGCGGTCGTCCCCGAACGCGACGAGCCCTCCGGCCATCACGTACTTGGCGAGGTGCGGGTGGGTCCACTCGTAGATCGCGTGCGGCTCGCCGTAGCGCCAGTCCTGCAGGAACTCGGTTGCCGTGCGGGCGTGGTAGACCTCGTCGAAGTGCATCCGCAGCGGCTCGCCGAGCCGGAACGTCCGCAGGAACAACGACGCGACGACGAGCACCACGATGAACCACAGGTCGAGCCGGTCGAGCCTCCCGCCGCCCTCGTGGTCGAGCAGCTGCGAGCGATCGAAGGGCGCGCGGCGGGCGACGGCGCGCACGCCGCCGGCAGCCCTCCCCAGGACGGACCCGAGCGCGAACCCCGCGCCCGGCGGAGGGTCGGACGATCCCGCGGCCGCGCCGGCGCCGGCCGGCCCGTCAGGGCTGGCAGCCGCGGCGGCACGCTCGGCGTTCTCCGCGAGCAGCGCGGCTGTCGCGTCGGTCTCCTCCGGTGCCGGCCGGACCAGGTAGGCGAGCCCCGCCACGAGCCCGCCCGCGTGGACGACCGCGCTGCTCGCCACCCCGCCCCATGACCGGACCGCGTCCCCCAGCTGGGCTCCCAGGCCGCCGAGCGCCCCGAGCATCGGCTCCAGCCCGAGGTTCGCGTAGAACGGCTCGGTCAGGATCCCGTACAGGTTCGCGGTGTTCGCGACGGCCAGGGCAGCGTAGACGCCGATCCAGCGCGGGCTCACCGCCACGAGCACGGCCCCGAGCGCGAAGAACGGGTAGAGGTAGCGCTCGTGGACCCGGGTCGGCACGACGAAGAAGGCGATCGCCAGGACGGCCAGGGCGACGAGGAACGTCCGGCGGTCGTCGCGGCGCCAGATCATGGCGGCCAGGAACGCGATCACGCCGACCAGGAGGCCTGAACCGAACACCACCGCCGGCACGCCAAGGACCAGGAAGCCCGCCCCTCCGTCCGGCCCGGCCTGGGTCACATCCCGGATCCAGGTGCCGTTCAGGGCAAGGCCCGCCCCGGCCTGCGTGACGAGCGCCCACGGGTTGAACGCGTTGACGGTCAGCCACGGGTAGCCGGCCGCCGTGTCGATGATCTGGTGGAGCAGGCCGATGATGGTGAGCCCGAAGGGCAGGCACAGGACCTGCGCCGTGACCAGCCCGACCAGCGTCGTGGTCAGGATCCGCCGGGGCCCGTGGCCGGGCGGCCGGGTGACGAGGTTGCGCCGGATGATCAGGACCGCCGCCAGCGGGATCAGGATCCCGAACTGGGGCTTGATGATCGCCGCCACGGTCGTGAGCAGGGTGGCGCGCTCGTCGCGCCCGCGCCACAGGTCACGGACGGCGAGGAGCAGGACCAGCGTCCCGACGGAGTCGACCTGCGACCAGACCGCGCTGTCGAACCAGGTGACCGGCACGAACAGGACCAGCGCGGCCGCCGCGAGCGCCGGGCGGCGACGGGCTCCGAGGTCCGCGGCGAGCTGGAAGACGGCGACCGCGAGCCCCAGGTCGGCCAGGATCGCGGGCAGCTTCAGGAGATCGCCCGGCCCGGCGCCGGGCCCGCCCAGGGCCTGCGCAATGAGGCCCAATCCCCACAGGACGTACAGGTAGCCGGGCGTGTAGTCGATGAAGATCGGGCGGTCGTAGATCCCGTACGGCCCGTTCCTGGCGAGCTCCACCGCCCAGCCGTTGAACGAGGCGACGTCGACCTTGAATCCCGACCCGGGCAGGAGGACGTATGCGATGATGAGCCGAAGGACGAGGCCGAGCGCGAGAAGGACGCCGAGCGGGACGGCGACGTCCCGAAGCCGCACCCGGGCCCGCTCGCCCGCCCGCGCCCGCTCGCCCGGTGCGGGGCCAGCCAAGGGGAACGGCCTCCGTGATCGAGCGCTGAGGTGAACCGGAGTATAGCCGAGGATTCGGCGGCCCCTGCCCCTCTTCCCCGCATGGACGCTCGCGCTCCGTCTCGCTCCGCGCTCGGCGTCGGGGCCGGCCTGGTGGTCGCCTTCTTCCTGCTCTACTTCCTCACCCGTCCGTTCTGGCCGACGGTCTACAACCACTTCGTCTGGCAGGCGGATGCCTACCTCCATGGCCAGGTCTCCATCCAGTACCCGGTCGCGCCCACGGCCACCACGCCCGGCAACGACTTCTTCAACGACGTGGTGCCCGTGGTGGACGCCGCCGGGAACCAGACGGGCCGAGGCATGATCCCGTTCCCGCCCCTGCCCGCGGTGATCCTCCTTCCCTTCGTCGCGATCTGGGGGATGGCGACGGACGAGACGCTCCTCGCGGTCGTGCTCGGCGCAATCGACGTGGGGATCGCTTTCTGGCTCCTTGGTCGGCTCCCGGTCAGGGCCGGGCTGCGGGCCGCCCTGACGATCTTCCTGGGGGCCGGCACCGCGCTCTGGTACGCGTCGTCGCTGGGGACCACCTGGTTCCTGGCCCACGTCGTCGCGGTGGGTCTGACGCTCGCCGCCGTCGCGATCGCGCTCGATGCCGACGATCGATCGGCCGCGCTTGGTCCTGGCGCGCCGCGCCCGCTCCTGGACCGGCGCCAGGTCGCCGCGGGGCTCCTCCTGGGCCTCGCCGTGACGAGCCGGCTGACCGTGGTCTTCGGGGCGGTCTTCCTGCTCTTCGTCGGCGGGGGCGGCTCGTGGACCCGGCGCGCGACGAGCGCCGCGCTGGGCATGGCCATTCCGGTGGGGGCGCTCCTGGTCTACAACCTCGTCGTGAGCGGAACCCTTTTCAACCCCGTCTACGAGTCGCTCTACCAGTACGAGGTGTGGGCCTACCCGGAGCTCAACTACCACGCGGCGTGGGCGCTCCAGGACTTCCGCTACATCCCCCAGAACCTGGGGATCATGCTGGGCGGCCTGCCGGACATCATGCCCAGCTGCGACTCCGGCGTGGCGCGAGAGCTCTGGAGCTCGGCCGGGTGCTCCTGGCTGGTCCCGAACCCGGTGGGCATGAGCCTGCTCCTCACGAGTCCGGCCTGGCTCGTGGCCGCGGCGGCGCTGCCGCTCCTGCGCGACCGGCGGGTGGCCGGGGGATTCCTTGCGACGCTCGCCATCGCGATCGTCAACCTGATGCACTTCTCGCAGGGCTGGGTCCAGTTCGGCTACCGGTTCAGCCTCGACTTCGCGCCGTTCCTCCTGGTCCCGCTCGCCCTCGGCGCGGAGCGGCTGGTGGCCCGCCACGGCCGGGGCGCGCCGCGCGGCGGCCTGCTGGTCGGCGGCCTGATCGCGGTCTCGATCGCGGTGGAGACCTGGGGGCTCGTGTGGGCGCGCGTGCTCGGCTGGTGACGGGCGGCGGCCGGCGGGGGCTCGGTGGGCGCTGGCGTTCGCGCGCCAGCGGTGCTGCTCCCGCGCTCGTGGGCATCGCGGCGCTCGCCCTGGCTCGATGGACGCTCCTGCCGGGCCAGGGCCTGTGGGACACGGGCGAGTTCCAGGTCGTGGCGCCCGTGCTGGGCACGGCCCATCCGACCGGATACCCGAGCTACCTGCTGCTGGGCTGGCTCGCGAACCTCCTGCTGGCACCGGTCGGCGAGCCCGCGCTCCGCATGAACCTGCTCAACGCGATCACGTTCGGCGTGGCGGCCGGCCTGACCGTGATGCTGGTCCGCCGCCTCACGGGTCGAACGCTGGTGGGCATCGCCGCCGGCCTGCTGCTCGCGCTGACCCCGATCCCGTGGCGGGTCGGCTCGTTCGCCGACCCGCACATGCTCCATCTCGCCCTGGTCGCCGGGCTGCTCCTGCTCCTCGTCGGCTGGGAGGAGCGGGCCCGGAGCGGCAGCGCTGGCGCGGATCGGTGGCTGGTCGGCGCCGCGGCACTCTACGGCGTCGCGCTGGGCAACCAGGCGCTCACGGTCCTGCTCGCTCCCGGGATCGCCCTCTTCATCCTCGCGGTCGCGCCCGGCACCTGGCGGCGCCCATCCCTCGTGGGGCGCTGTGCGCTGGCCGTGCTCGGGACCGCCGCGCTGCTCTACCTGGAGCTGCCGATCCGGGCCGCGATGGGGGCTCCGCTCGTCTACGGCCACCCGGACACGTGGGGGGGCTTCTGGTACGTGGTCCTGGGCCTGCAGTTCGGCGGCGCGCTCGGCGGGCTCATGAGCGACCTGGCCGGCAAGGCCGCCGCCCTGGCCGCGATGGCGGCGGCGCAGTTCGGGCCGCTCGTGGCGCTCATCCCGGCAGGCTTCCTGGTGACCGCGGTCCGGCGGCCGCGGTACGCCCTGCTGACCGCCACCTGGCTCGTGATGACGTGCTGGTTCGCGGTCTCCTACACGAACGCCGACATTGAGCGCTACTACCTCGGTCCGATCCTCATCGTGGTGAGCTGGCTCGCGATCACTGCTGATGGCCTGGTCGAGGCGCTGGAGGCATGGCTGTTCGTCCAGCCGGATGCCGGGCGACGGTGGGGTGAGGCACGGCGCCGTGTCGTCGCGGCGGTCGTCTGCAGTGCGCTCATCGCGCCGGCGGTGGTTGCCGTCCCGACCACGCGGCTGCTGGTGGACCAGTCGAGCGACACGAGCGCCGCCGACTGGAGCCGCTGGGCGCTGCAGGTCGTCGCCCCCGACGCCGTCTTCGTGACGTGGTGGGACTACTCCACGCCCCTGTGGTACCGCCAGCTGATCCTGGGCGAGCGTCCCGACGTCAGCGTGATCGACGACCGGACCCGCCTCGACGCGAACCTCGGCAGCGTCGACGACGTGATCCGCGCGAACCTGGGCCGGCGGCCGGTCTATCTCGTGCGGCGCGACGAGGAGATACCGGGGCTCGAGGGGCGCTGGGTGGTGGACCAGGTGACCGATCCGGGCGGGGCGCAGGCGCTCCTCCGCGTGGTGGCGGCACGGGTGGCGAGCGTCGGCCCGGCTACGATAGCGCCATGACCCAGGCCGAAGCCGCTCCGCCCGCCCCTCCCGCCGCGGCAGCCCCACTCGCCGCCCCTGCCACGACAGCCCGTGTCGCCGAGCTCTCGTACTTCTTCCCGGTGCACAACGAGGAGGCCAACCTGGAGGGCCTGGTGGAGGAGGCGCTCGCCGCGCTGCCTGCGCTCGCCGAGCGGTTCGAGATCATCGCCGTCGACGACGGCTCCACCGATGGCACGGGCCCGATCGCCGACCGGCTGGCCGCCGCCAATCCCGGCCTCGTCCGCGTGGTGCACCACGACACGAACCTCGGCTACGGCGCCGCCCTGCGCTCCGGCTTCCGCGCCGCGCGGTTCGGCCTCGTGGCGTTCACCGACGGCGACCGGCAGTTCCGGGTGGCGGACCTGGGCCGGCTGACCGCGCGGCTGGCAGGACCCGATGCCCCGGACGCCGTGGTTGGGTTCCGGATCCGGCGAGCCGACCCGGCGCTGCGGACGCTGTACGCGCGCCTCTACCGGCTGGCCAACCGAACCTTCTTCGGGCTGCGCATCCGGGACGTGGATTGCGCCTGCAAGCTGTTCCGGCGCCAGTCGCTGGCCGGGGTCCGCGTGGCGTCCGGCGGGGCGTTCTTCTCCGCCGAGCTGCTCATCAAGGTGCGGGCCGCGGGCCGGAACGTCGTCGAGGTGGGCGTGGACCACTACCCCCGGACGGCTGGCTCGCAGACCGGCGCCAAGCTGTCCGTGATCTGGCGCTCGGTGGTGGACTTCTGGAGCCTGCGCCTTCGCCTGTGGGCGAACCGGCGGCGGGCGCTGGCGAGGGGCTCGACGATCGTCGGCTGAGGCGGACCCGCCCGGGATGGGGCGGGCTGGCGCTCACTCGCGGGGCGGTCGCTCGCGTCGCTCGTCGGTGCCGGGCTCCACGTCGAGCGAGTTCACGAAGTCGCGGAACACCGAGAGCCTGGACTCGTCGATCGGCCCCCCGCCCTCCTCGCCGGTCGGGCCCCTGTCGGGCTCGACGCCCGCCCGGTCCAGGACCGCCTCCGCGGCGAAGATGCGGGCACCGGTCCGAACGGCGAGCGCCAGCGCGTCGGAGGGGCGGGAGTCGACCTCGATCGGCCGGCCCGCCGCCTCGAGCATGATCCGGGCGTGGAACGTGTCGTCGGCGAGGTCCGCGATGATCACCTCGCGAACGGTCGCCCCGAGCACGTCGAGGACGGTCGAGAGCAGGTCGTGGGTCAGGGGCCGCTCGGGGACCTGGTCCTGCAGCTTCATGGCGATCGCGCTCGCCTCCCACGGGCCGATCCAGATGGGAAGGTAGCGGTCACGCTCCATCTCGCGGAGGATCACCACGTGCTGGGTCGAGAGCATGTGGACCCGCACGCTCTCGACGGACATCTCGATCAGCCGCCCGACCATGGCGGGATTATCCCACCTCCGGCCGCCGCGGCCCGGGCAAAGCGTTCGGGCGCTCCCGCGGAACGCCGGCGCGCCGCGCCGAATCAGGTCGGGCGGGGCGTCGGCGACGGCTTGTGCGTGGCGCCGGGCGTGCGCGACGGTGTCGGGTGCGGCGACGCGCCAGCCCCGGGGCTGGCGGACGGGGAGCCGCTCGGCGCCGCGGTGATCGGCTGGAGGATCGCGGTGCCGAGCGTGGTCCCGTCGATCCAGTAGATCGCCGGGGCCTGGCCGGCCGAGCGTGGCTGAATGTAGAAGTCCCGAAGCTGGGACCATGCCTGGCTCCCGCCCGCGGGACGGTACTGGGCAAGGTACGCGCCGCTCAGCTTGTCGAACGCCAGCACCCGCGCGTTCGCCGCGTCGAAGACGTAGAGGGTGCCCTGGCGGCGCGGATCCGGGGAGTCGATCAGCGTGTAGTCGCGGGTGGGACGGAGGACGTCGTCGCCGGGCGCCGCGAGCGACCAGCCGCCGGCACTGCCGCCCACGAAGCGCTCGACCACTCCCGCGTCGGCCAGGTACACCTCCCCGTCGATGTACATCGAGGTCACCTTGCTGATGTCCTGCGGCGTCGCCAGGTAGCCGGTGGCCGCCGCCGGGAAGCTGGAGCCATCCGCGAGCATCGTGTAGCGCAGGACCTGCTGCTGGGACGGCTCCAGCACGTACAGGTTGTAGAGCGCGGCGTCGAAGTTGGCGACGAACGTGCCGATGCCCAGGATG
This sequence comes from uncultured Anaerolineaceae bacterium, assembly GCA_964556585.1. Taxonomy (GTDB): domain Bacteria; phylum Chloroflexota; class Limnocylindria; order Limnocylindrales; family CSP1-4; genus CTSoil-043. Next base: position 2,519 of record CAZKXK010000048.1, on the reverse strand, counting down.
TCGGTGCCCCACGAGGCGGACTCCTGGACCGGCAGCCGGCGCAGGACACCCTTCCCCGTGGCGTCCGTCGGTCGCCAGCGCCAGAGGATGTTCTTGTCGTCGAGGACCAGGAGGTCGGGGCCCCCCACGGCGAGGAAACGCGGCACCCCGACCGTGAGGCCGGCGCTCGCCACCGCCTGGCCGGCCTTGATGATCGGGACCGCCTTCCGGGACGAGGGGTTGATCCGGTAGACGGCCTTCGTGGTGCGGTCCAGGACGTAGGGCGCCCCGTCCGGACCGCGCACGAGCCCGCCGAGATCGAAGGCGGGGCGCTGCGAGGCAAACGAGAAAGCCGTCTGGGGCGCCACCTCCACCACGCCGTAGAGGCGGTCCAGCCCGGCCGTGACCTGCGCCCGCAGGGGAGCGGCGACCGAGGCCGGGATCCCGGCGGTCGAGGATTCCACCACCTTCTCGAGGGCGTCCTTCAGCAGCCCCTCCGCGCGTTGCGGGTCGGCGGCGATCAGGTCCGTGCCGTTGTCGAAGACGAGCCGGACGTCCTCCCGCGCAGCGGCGAGCGCGTTCTCGCCGGCGTTGATCTGGGGGATCTCCGCGGTGCCGCCGGCGCCGCCGATGACCCACAGCCCGATTCCCAGCAGGGCGGCGACCCCCACGAACGCGAGGACCGCGACCGCGGCCCGCTTCTGGGATTCGCGCCGGGTGGCGGCGGGCGTGACCCGCCGGTAGCGCGTCCCGCGCCTGGGGAGCAGGTCCTGCAGGCGGCCGGCCAGCCCGGTCAGGGCGTTCCCGGCGGCACTTCGCGCCCGGCTTGCGCCGGACGAGACCGCTGCCATGCCGTCGCCGACGGAATCGGCCAGGGGGATCGGGGATCGGTCGGGCTGGCCGGCCAGCGGTTCGGGGGGCCGCATGGGCACCAGGCGGCCCCGTTGGGCGGTCGCGGACACCTCGCCAGCCTCCAGGGCGAGCGCGGCGTCGCTGCCCGAGCCGCCGGCGGCCACGAACCGGTGGTGCAGATGCTCCATGGCCGCCTGGGGGTGGAGCGTCACCACGGCGTCCTTGAGCTCGTCCGGGCCAAGCTTCGCGGTCATGTTGGACGACACCAGCACGAGCGAGTCGCGAACCGCGATCTCGCCGCGCCAGACGACCGGCGCCGGGTCCTCCATCGGCAGCCCGCGGCCGCGGCCGGCGTCCGGGAGCGTCATCAGGTGCGCCTGTCGGACCAGGAACGCTTCCGCGGGGCCGGTCGTCACCACGTAGAGCTCATTGCCGCGGACCACGGCGATGCCGACGCCGATCGGGCCGGTCGGCCCGTCACCCAGCCCGAGCCGGTCCCGCTGGGCGAGGAGGCGGCGGTTCGCGGCGCGGATCGCCTTCTCCAGGCAGACGACCAGCCCGGCCGACTCGTCGTAGTAGTACTCGCCCTGGACGGTGTCTGCCACGAGGTGCGTGGCGTCGCGGAGGCGCCGGCCCTTGCCGATGCCCGTCACAACGAGGAAGAGGCTCCCCTTGGAGCGGGCCGTCGCCCCGATCGTCGGCTCGACGATGGCAACGGTGTCCGGGGAGTCCTCGAGCCGCTCATGCTCCGGCACGAGGCCGAGCTTCATCTGGAGTCGGACGGCCATGCGATTCGACGGACCTGACGCTCGGGTACGGGCCGGCGTGACGCCGGTGGCGGGAGACCGCGCTGCGGGCGGTGGCCGCCCGCCGAGGTCAACGGATGATACCCCTGCCCACCACCACCCGCAGTGACTCGGCCCGAACTCCGTCGGGCAGATCGCCGAACGCGGCGAGCAGCTCGTCGGCGCGCATCAGCAGCTCCTGGCCGACGATCGGCGCGCTGGCCTCGACGACCAGCGTTCCATCGCCCTCCAGGCGCACTGGCCGCGACCCACCCGCCGCCGCCGGGACACGGGCGCCCACGAGTCGCTCCCAGGCGGCGCCGGCCCGGGCCCAGCGGAGCTGCTCCTCCAGGCCCAGGGCCCGGGCCGCCTCGGGCAGGAGGTCGCCGACGCGGCGAGGTGAACGGCGCCGGGGCACGCGTTCGTCGTCGTACGGGCGGGCCGGCGACATGCGCGCCCTCAGCCCGCCGACGGCCCGACGAGCCGGGCGCCGAGGGCGGGGTCCGGGACCACCTCCCAGGCTGCGCCGATCGCCCGCAGGGCAGGGTCCAGGTCGTCGAGCGTCGTGGTCGTGACGAACGCCTGTGGCAGGCCCGCGATGCGGCGGACCAGGTGGCTCCGGCGGGCCGGGTCCAGCTCGCTGAAGACGTCGTCGAGCAGGAGCAGCGGCGGGCGCCCGTCCTGGGTGGTCAGGAGGTCCAGCTCGGCGAGCTTGAAGGCGAGGATCGCGGTGCGCTGCTGCCCGCGCGATGCGAAGGTGGCCATGTCGCGCCCGTCGAGCCGGAAGGCAAGGTCGTCCCGGTGCGGGCCGACCAGCGTCGACCCGTTCCAGGCCTCCTTCGCCGCCGTCTCGGCAAGCCGGCGGGCCAGGGCGTCGGCGGACGACTCTCCCCCGGCCGGGAC
>CAZKXK010000047.1:0-11762 GCA_964556585.1 uncultured Anaerolineaceae bacterium | reverse complement strand
ACACGCCGATCTCGCGGCGCTCATCGTCCCAGCTCCCCCCGCTTGGCCTTGGCCCGGGCCGCGCCGGCACGTCCGATCACGGTCCATCGCCGGCGCTCGGCCCGGCGGGCGAGGGCATCCTGCTCCACCGCCTGGTGGCGCTCCTCGCGGATCAGCTTCTGCCAGCTCGCGACCCGGTCGGCCGGCAGGGCCCCACTCACGACCGCTGCCTCGACCGCACAGCCGGGCTGCCGCTCGTGGGTGCAGTCGCTGAACCGGCAGCCGGCCGCGGTCGTCTCCACGTCCAGGAAGGCGGCCGCAAGGCCGGCGCCGTCGTCCCAGAGGGCGAGCTCTCGGATTCCGGGCGTGTCGAGGAGGAGGCCGCCGCCGGGAAGCGGCACGAGCTGCCGGCCGCTGGTCGTGTGGCGGCCCCGGGCGTCGTCGGCGCGGACCTCGGACGTCGCAAGTCGCTGCTCGCCGAGGATCGCGTTGATGAGCGTGCTCTTGCCCACCCCCGACGATCCGAGCAGCGCGATGGTGATGCCGGGCCGGAGAAGCTGGCGGACGTCGTCGAGCCCGTCACCGGTCACGGCGCTGGTGGCGAGCACGCGCACCCCGACGGCGAGCTCCTCCAGCTGCGCCTCGGCGACGGCCACCTCCACCGGGTTGGCGGCCAGATCGACCTTCGTGAGGACGACGATCGGCCGGCCACCCGATTCCCAGGCGGTGGCAAGGAAGCGCTCCAGGCGGCGCGCGTTGAGATCCCGGTTGAGCGACGTCGCGATCATCACGACGTCGACGTTGGCCGCCAGCACCTGCATCGGGGCTCCGTGGTCGGCCGGCGCCCGGCGCTGGATCCGCGTCCGCCGCGAGACGACCGCGTGGATGCTGGCGGCGCCATCGCCGGCGCGCACGTCGACGGCCACCCAGTCGCCGACGACCGGGAAGTCGCCCGGGCCCAGGGCGTCGTGCCGGAGCCGCCCCGTGACGTGGGCCGTGAGCGGCGCGGCGCCGGCTGCGACGAGCACGCCGTAGGCGCCCCGGTGCTCGGCCACCACGCGCGCCGGCGAGAGGGCGCCTCCGGCATGTATCGAGAACGCCGCCTCCCACCCGGCGTCCCAGCCGAGCGGGGTGAGGTGGGCGGTGTCGGTGAGCGGTTCCAGCGGCGCGCTCACGCCTCCGCTCCGTCGACGGCGCCGCGGTCCGCGATGCCGTCGAGGACGAGCGGGCGCCGCCACTCGGTCTCGCGAGCCGCCTCGCGGAAACCCATCCGCTGGTAGAGCTGGAGTGCGCCGGTCTCGTTCTGCGCATCGACGCCGAGCGCGGCCTCGGTCATCCCGCGGTCGCGAAGCGCCTGGAGGGCGCGCGAGATGAGCGCCGACGCCACGCCCCGTCCGCGCCACGGCGCGCGGGTCGAGATGTTCTCGCACCAGCCGCGCGACACGCCGAGGCGGGCGTTCTCGTCGGCATTGATGAACGGGCGAACCATCCCGGCGATCTGGTCGCCCTCCCAGGCGACCTGCCACAGCGCAAGGTCCCGGAGCGGATCGGCCAGGAAGTCCCGCCAGCGCTCCTCGGACCCGTCTTCCGCGCCGGCGCCCCAGTGAGCGGCGAAGGCCTCGAGTTCCGCCTCCCAGATCCGCCGGAGCTGGGAGGCATGCGCAGGGCGGACCTCCACGCCGGCCGGGAGGGAGCGTTCGGGGATGTCGTCGAGGCTTGGCCGAAGCATCTCGAAGCCGTAGCGGGCCGCCAGGAAGGCGCGCGAATCGAGGGCGGCGCGGGCCTCCGCCGTCTCACGCATCGTCGTGATGCTTGCGGTCCGGGCCCGATCCACCGGGCCCTGCGCGCGCGCGACGTCGAGGTGGCGGGCCAGGATCCAGTCCAACAGGACAGCGAAGGAGCCCGCGGGAGCGTCGGGGGTCACGAAGAGGGCGGCCGGATGGACGCGGTCGCCCCGATTCTCATCGGTCCACTGTACGCGGGCATAGCCCACGGGGCGGCCATCGACCTCGGCAAGGCGGAGATCGGCGGCCAGGTCGCTGTTCACCAGGTGGTCATAGGACGAGCGGAGCATCTCGACGGTGATCACGGAGAGGCTGCCGTCGGCGAGGCGGCTCGTGTTGTTGATGTCGGCGATGCGATGGGCCTCCTCCGGCCAGCGGACCGGCCGGAGGAGGAGCCCCGGAACGAGAGTGGGGGTCGCCGCGACGACGGTCGTCATCGGTCAGCCCACCCGCTTGAGCTTGCCGGTGCGCTTCGCATAGTGCTCGGCGCGCCCGAAGAGCCAGAGCCCGGTCGGGATGAGCACGGTTCCCATGAGCGCCAGCGGCCAGATGTCGCCCAGCACGGCGGTCACGGGTGCTCCCTGCATCAGGCCCTTGCGGACGCCGTCGAGGATGTACGTCGCGGGCGAGAAGGCGGCCGCCACCTGCATCCAGCCCGGCAGCACGCTGACCGGGTAGTAGACACCGCTCACCACCAGGAGGCAGGACTGGATGACGAACGTCATCTGGGCCCCGCGCTCCACGTACAGCAGCGGGAGGATCGCTGCCATGACCCCGATTCCGACAACCGAGAACGAGCCCGCGAACATCACGACCGTTGCCGTGACGAAGTTCGCGTTCGACAGGTCCAGATCGAAGAAGAGGGTCAGGACGAGCAGGATCACCGTGGTGTGGACAAGGCCATACAGGATGGCGTAGGTCGTCGAGCCCGCGAGCTGCGAGGCGCGCCGGACCGGCGCCATCATCGTGTACTCGAGCGTCCCCTCCCAGCGCTCCCAGCTGATGGTCTCGGCGATGAAGCTGAAGACCGTGGACAGGTAGTTCCAGAAGATGGCCCCGATCACGAGGCTGAAGATGAGCCGCTTGTCGGCGGCGGCGGCGCCGATGAACGAGATCGACAGCGCGCCGGCCACCGCGTACACCAGGAACGCGAGCTCCCAGCCCCAGTAGCGGCGGCTCAGGTTGAAGTTGCGCTCGATGAAGGCGGCCGACGCGCTGAGCTCGCGGGCCGCGGTCGTCATCGGGCGACTGGCGGTTGTCACTGGGAGTCCTCCCGTAGGGTGGGGGAGGCCGGCCGGCCCCGCATCAGCGGGAGCCGGCCGGCGTCACGTGCTCGATGGTCCGCTCCGGTGCGGTCGCCTCGGAGGCGATCCGCTGGCCGGCCCGGATGAGCGAGCGTCCGAGCGCGCGGCGAAGCCGCCGCTCGTCGGTTCGCGCGGACCGCGCGAGGCGCGCCTGGCGCGCCTCGGCGTGGAGCCGCGCCAGGCGGTCCGCGTGGACCGCCTGCAGGAACTGGATCTGGGCATTCATCGGGTGCACCTCCCGCTGGTGGTGGGTCGCGTGGAACGTGGGGCCGGGTGGCCGGTCGCGGCCGGCTCGGGGCGCGTGCGTGGTCATTCGTCGTCCTCCAGGCCCTCGGTCTCGACGTCCTCGTCGAGGGAGCGGCCGGTGTAGGTCATGAAGACGTTGTCGAGCGTTGGCTCCAGGCCGGTCTCGCGGGCCACGCGGGCCTTGAGGCCGCCCGGCGTGTCCTCGGCGACGAGCCTTCCGCCGTCGAGGATCGCGATCCGGTCGCAGAGGCGGTCAGCCTCCGCCATGTCGTGCGTCGTGAGCAGGATCGTTGCGTCGTGGGTCGCCCGAAGGTCCTCCACGAAGGACTGGACTTCCAGCTTCGAGCGGGGGTCCAGTCCGGTGGTTGGCTCGTCGAGGAGGAGGAGCGTCGGCGATGTCAGCAGCGCCCGCGCGATGGCGACCTTCTGCTGCATGCCCCGGCTCATCTGCTCGATCGGGCTCCCCATGCGCTTCTCGGAGATGCCGAGCCGGGCAAGGATCCGGACGGCCTCCCGCCGCGCGTCGCCGGCATGCAGGCCGTAGAGGCGGGCGGCAAAGGCGAGGTTCTCGTATGGCGAGAGCTTCTTGAAGAAGGCCGCGTCCACGCTGACCCGGTTGATCAGGCGCTTGACGGCCATCTCGTCGCGCTCCACGTCGAACCCGAAGACCTCGGCGCGTCCCGTGTCGATGGTCAGCAGGGTGGACACGAGCCGGATCAGCGTCGACTTCCCGCTCCCGTTCGCTCCCAGCACGCCGTAGATCTCGGCGCGCTCGACGCGCATCGAGACATCGGCGATCGCCGCGACCGCCTTCCTGTGGCGGCCGATGACGAACGTCTTGCCGACGTGCTCCAGGAGCAGCGCGGGTGGGCCGGCGCGTCGCCTGGCGAGCGGGGCGATCCCGGGCATCGCAGCCGGGGCCTCGACGTTCGCCGAGACGGGCATGCGGACCCTGGTCTTCTGTTCGGGTGTGAGGGTCGTGCTCACGGCTGGGCTCCGTTCTCGTCTCGGTGCGGCGAACCCGATCTGTCCGGGCCCCTGGCGCGACACTCCTCGAGTAACGAGAAGAGCCGCGAGCCCGACGCCTGTCCCTGCGTCGATGGCCCCGCGGCTCCGGGTCGCCGCCCCGCGCCGAGGCGGGGCAATGAAAAAGCCGCTGGGCCCTGATCCGGCCCGCGGCTTCGGCTGCTGTCCTGGCGGCGCTACCGCCGCGTGACTAGGCCGAGCTGGGCACGGATCGCCCGCAGAGCGCGCCAACAGGACCGGCGCAGTGCCGCTCCCGAGCGCTCGCGAGGAAGATCCACGTGCTCATTCGGTGACATACCTCTCCGTGGGGGCGCGGTCCAGCCGCGACTCGGCGGAGGCTACATCCCCGCCGGGGATGGTGTCAAGGGTCCTGGCGGCAAATGACCACGCAGCCGGGCGTATCGTCATAGGGCGCGCGTGGTTTGACGCGCCGGCGAGCAGCCGGGTAGGCTCGCCGTCCCGAGTAACCGTCCCGTCGGAGTCGCCCGTGTCCGCCGCCGCCGCCTCCCCGTCGCTTGCCCGGCTGGTCACGGCCGGCGTGCTGGACGCCGAGCTCGGCGGGCTGGCGGCGCTTCTCCTGGACCTGGGGGTGCCGGTCCTGGTGGCCGGGCGCCGGGGGAGTGGACGCCGGGCCCTGCTCGATGCCCTGGTCGCGGCGCTCCCGGCCGGGCGGCAGCCGGATTCGGTGGCCCCGGGCGCGGAGGGCCGCCTGGTCCTGGTAGCCGGGACGATCTCGGCCGCGACGCCCCCGGGGCTGCTGCGAGCGGCGCTCGCGGCGACCGGCGCCCGCAGCGGGCTGGCTGCCACCGTCGAGGCAGCCGACCTCGCCGGCGTCCTCGAAATCCTGCGGGGCCAGGGGCTCACGGGCGACGAGATCTCCTTCCTGGGCGCCGTCCTGGTGCTGGGCTCCGGCGGCGCCGAGGGCAGCGCGGGCGGCCCGGCCGCCAGGGTCATCGCGGCCCATTACCTGCGGCCGGTGGCCCGCGACGCCGGGGGCCATGTCCAGCGGCTGGGCCCCGCGGTCCTGGCGATGTGGGATGCCGCGCGGTCGCAGTACGACCACTTCGCGTGGGGGATCTACCCGGAGCTGGCGGCGCGCACGGGGCGCCGCGCGGGCGACCTCGAGCTCGAGCACCGGGAGCGGTCGGGCAGGCTGGGCGTGCGCTCCGCGCCGGGTCCGGTCTGAGGCCGGATTCCGCGATTCGGGCTACAATGCTTGTTCACACGGTGATCGCGGGCGCCCAGGGGGCGTTGCCCGTCGTGATCCCGTTGTGTTCCACGGGGAGGCGGCATGACCAATCAGCGCCCGACATCCACGAAGGTCGCGGACGAGCCGTTCAAGCACGTCATCGACGAGTACAAGCACAAGCTTCAGCAGGTGACGTGCACCTGTGGGTGGCAGGGCAGCAGCGCCTCCCCCGACGGGATCACGTCCGAGTGGAAGACGCACCACGTGAGCCACCGTCCGCCCGGATCCTCCAAGCGCTGAGCTGAGGGCGCGCGGCAACCAGAACCTCGCCGCGCGCCGTCGATCACCCACGCGGGCCCTGAGGCGCGCGCGCCGCTGAAGTCAGCGTTCCTTCGGCCCCCGGACGTAGAGCCGCCCGGTCGTCGAGCCCGGCTCGCGCAGCGTCGTACCATGGACCGGCCCGCGGGTGTCACCGGCGCTGGGCCGGTGCTGCCAGGGCGCGCCAGCAACCGCACGCCGCGCGGCGAGCCCCGCCGCCCGTCACCGCCAGGAGGACCCGCCCATGGCCACCGTCGCCGAAACCGTATCGCAGCTCGCCGCGCTCCTCGACGGATCCGCCCGGCTCGAGGGTGGCCGCTTGCTGGTCACCGACCAGGCGGCGTTCCGATCGCGGACGATCCATGACCTGGCCTGGACGCAGACGTTCTCGCAGGACCCTGCCACGGTCGAGGCGGCGCGCTGGCTGATCTGGGAGGCGAGCCAGGAGCTCGGCGCCCCCTCCGCGAGCATCCAGGACCTCTACACGGCCCGCGGTCGAGGCGAGGTCGCCGGGTTCACGGTTCCCGCCATCAACCTCCGGGCGCAGACCTTCGACATGGCCCGCACGATCTTCGCCACGGCACGGGCAAAGGCCGTGGGACCCGTGATCCTCGAGCTCGCCCGCTCCGAGCAGACGTACACGTTCCAGCGTGTGTTCGAGTACGTGCCGAACATCCTCGCCGGGGCGATCGCGGCCGGCTGGCGCGGCCCCGTGTTCATCCAGGGCGACCACTACCAGTTCAACGCCAAGAAGTACGCCGCCGACCCGGAGGCCGTGACGGAGGAGATCCGGAAGGGCTGCCGTGACGCGATCGCGGCCGGGTACCGCAACATCGACGTGGACAGCTCCACGCTGGTCGACCTGTCGCAGCCCACCGTGGATGCCGAGCAGAAGGTCAACTACACCCGCGCCGCCGAGATCACGGCCCTGATCCGCGACCTGGAGCCGGCCGGGGTCACGATCAGCGTGGGCGGCGAGATCGGCGAGGTCGGCAAGCAGAACTCGAACGAGGCCGAGCTGCGGGCCTACCTGGACGGATTCCGCCGCGAGCTCGACGCGCGCCGTCCGGGCTCGATCGGCGTCAGCAAGGTGAGCGTCCAGACCGGTACCAGCCACGGTGGCGTTCCGCTGCCCGGCGGCGGCGTCGCCGAGGTCAAGCTCGATTTCGAGGTGCTCCGCGTCCTGGGCGAAGTCGCCCGGACGTACGGGGCGGCCGGGGCCGTGCAGCACGGCGCCAGCACGCTTCCCGACGAGCTCTTCCATCGGTTCCCCGGGGTCGAGACAGCCGAGATCCACCTGGCGACCGGGTTCCAGAACGCGCTGTTCGAGCACCCGGCGTTCCCGGCCGAGCTGCACCGGGAGATCGAGGCGTGGTGCTTCGCGAATGCCGCGGACGAACGAAAGCCCGGGATGACCGACATGCAGTTCGTCTACACCACGCGCAAGAAGGCAATCGGCCCCTTCAAGCGGCAGCTGTGGGAGCTGGCCACGAAGGACGAGATCCTCGCCTCCCAGGCCGCGAAGATCGGGTTCCTGTTCGACCAGCTGCAGATGGCCGGCACCACGGACCTGCTTCGGCATGTCACGGCCCCGGCCATGCATCGACCGATGCCGGACGGGCTGGCGGCCGCGGTCCCGGCTGCGCGCTGACGACGCGAGCGACGGTCCGGGACGGCGCGCCGGCCCGGACCGGCCTGGACGATCAGGCTGCTCGGCCTACGGGCGGGCACACGACGAGGCACCTATGACCGATCGCGCGGGCGCCGCCCCCGGATTCGGACCCGAGTGGAGCGCCTCCCGGCGGCGCGCCCCGGAGACGGACCTGCGGGCGTGGCTGGACCTGGGCCTGGAGATGTGCGGCGCCGCCGACGAGATCGCGCTGCACTGGTTCCGGCGGGATGTTCCCACGGCGACGAAGCCGGACCGCACGTTCGTCACCGAGGCGGACCGAGCGATCGAGCGGCTGATCCGCGCGCGGATCCTGGCGGCGTACCCGGACCACGGCCTCGTGGGCGAGGAATACGGCGTCGAGGCCGGTGGCGCCCGGGTCCGCTGGTACATCGACCCGATCGACGGCACGCACAACTACATACGCGGCGTTCCGCTCTTCGGGACCCTGCTCGCGGTCGAGGTCGACGGCGAGCTGCAGGTGGGCGTTCTCAGCGCTCCTGCGCTCGGCGAGCGGTGGCATGCCGCGCGTGGCCTGGGCGCCTGGACGATCGGGCGCGACGGTGCCAGCCGCGCGCTCCGCACCTCGTCGGTGACCGCGCTGGGTGATGCGCAGCTCCTTTACGGGAGCCGGCGCGAGAACGTCGAATCGGGCCTCATGCCCGGCTTCGATGCGACGATCGCCGCCTCGTGGCGCGATCGCGGCTTCGGCGACTTCTGGGGCTACGCGCTCGTGGCGGAAGGGGCGGCCGAGGCGATGATCGAGTCAGGCATGCACGCCTGGGACGTCGCCGCGCCGCTGGTCCTGATCGAGGAGGCGGGCGGCCGCGTCACGGACGTCACCGGCGCCCGGACGATCGATTCGCCGTCGTTCGTCGGCTCGAACGGCCACCTCCACGACGAGCTGCTGCGGCGCCTGACCAGCGGCGCCTGACCGGACGGGCCGGCCCCCGTGCCGGACCGCCCTACCGCGGCGTCCGGCGCCCGGATCACGCTCCGGCGGCGGCGAGGCTCTCGCCCAGCACCCCGATCGCGGTGTCCACCTCCGCGGCGGTCGTGACGAGCGGCGGGATGATCCGGGTCACCTGGGCGTACGGACCGGCCGACAGCACGATGAGCCGGCGGTTCAGCGCCTCTGCGATCACCCGCCCGGTCAGCTCCGGGTCGGGAACCCGCCCGTCGCCCTGTCCCGGCTTCACGAACTCCATCGCGACCATGCACCCGAGGCCGCGGACGTCGCCGATCGCGGGCCGGCCGGCGGCCAGTCCGCGCAGGCCCGCGAGAAGCTGTCCGCCGCGGTCCCGGGCGTTGGCGACGAGCCCCTCGTCCTCGATCACGTCGAGCGTGGCGTTCGCGGCGGCGCAGGCAACCACGTTGCCGCCGAACGTGCCGCCATGCGCCCCCGGCCGCCACTTCGCCATGAGGTCGGCCCGCGCGATGATCCCGGAAAGCGGCAGCCCGGATGCCACGCCCTTGGCGAAGACGAGGATGTCCGGCTCCACGTCCCAGTGGCGGACCGCGAACAGCTCCCCGGTGCGGCCGAACCCCGTCTGGACCTCGTCGGCGATCAGCAGGATCCCGTGCCGGCGGGTGATCTCGCGCAGGCGTGGCAGGAAGCCCGGCGGCGGGACGATGTAGCCGCCCTCGCCGAGGACCGGTTCCACCAGGATCGCCGCGACGTGCTCGGGGAAGGTCAGGGTGTGGAGCGTCAGGTCGAGCTCCGCTTCCCAGTCGCAGGTGCAGGCGGCATCCGCCGGGTGTCCGCCCCCGGGGGCCCGGTAGCAGTTCGGGTACGCGGTCGCGTAGACGGACCCGGGGAGCGGCTCGAAGTCCGCCCGGTAGACGCTCTTGGCCGTCGTCAGGGCCATCGTCTGCGCGGTTCTCCCGTGGTAGCCGCCCCGGAAGACGAGGATGACCTGCCGGCCGGTCGCGGCGCGTGCCAGCTTGACCGCGGCCTCCACGGCTTCGGCGCCCGAGTTCGACAGGAATGCCTGCCACGGGCCGCCCGGCAGGAGCGTCCGGAGCCGGTCGTATAGGCGCAGGCCGGGCTCGTGGTAGACGATGTTCTGCTGGCCGTGGAGCAGCTTGGCCGCCTGCGCCTGCACGGCGGCCACGACGCGCGGATGGGCGTGGCCGGTGTTCGTCACGCCGATCCCGGAGCTGTAGTCGAGATAGCGCTCGCCGTCGGTCGTCACGAGCCAGCTGCCCTCGCCCCGCTCGACCGTCAGGTTCGTGATGCGCGACCAGACGGCCGGCACGACCCCCCGGTCCGGGAGGGCCGCGGACGCTCGCGCGGGTGCCGTGTCGACCATGACGATGCTCCTCGTGCTCGGTGCCGAACCCGGGACGTCCTCCCCGGGTCGTATTGTCGGACAAAAGTCGCGTCGACATTCCGTGCACGGCGCGCCGGCCCGCGGTGGGCTGCGCTGCGCGCGTGCCGCGGGCGCGCCCGCGGGGGCAGGGTCGCGTGGGGCGGGGTAGGATGCGAGGGTCCGGCGCCCCGTTGCGTGGCCTGGAACCCGCGCCGACCGGCGCCCCGTGAAGGACCAACCCGCCCATGACGACGCTCACCGAAGGGGCGATCCTCGACGCCCTGCGCACCGTCCAGGAGCCCGAGCTCGGCCGTGACCTGGTAACCCTCAACATGGTGAAGGCGATCGCCATCGACGGCCCCGACGTGGCCTTCACGATCGAGCTGACCACGCCCGCCTGCCCTCTCAAGGACGAGATCGAGCGGAACGCACGGTCCGCCCTGGCGGCGATCGGTGTCAACGAGGCACGCATCACCTGGGGCGCGATGGTCCGCCGGGCCGCGCCCGCGAGCGGATCCCCGATGCTGGACGGTGTCAAGAACATCATCGCCGTGGCGTCCGGGAAGGGCGGCGTCGGGAAGAGCACCGTGAGCGCGAACCTGGCGGTCGCGCTGGCCCAGGCGGGCGCATCGGTGGGACTCCTGGACGCGGACATCACCGGCCCGAACATCCCCCTGATGATGGGTCTCGAGGGTGTCCCGAAGGCGAACGCGGACAACAAGATCGTGCCACTGGAACGCTACGGGGTGAAGGTGATCTCGATCGCCTTCTTCGTCCCCGACGGCCAGCCGATCGTCTGGCGTGGTCCCCTGGTCGGCGGGGCGATCCAGCAGTTCCTGCGCGACGTCGCCTGGGGCGACCTGGACTACCTCGTGGTGGACCTGCCGCCCGGCACGTCCGATGCCCAGCTGACTCTGGCGCAGTCCGTTCCGATCTCGGGTTCGGTGCTCGTGACGACCCCCCAGCAGGTGGCGATCGTCGACGTGGAGAAAGCGCTCGCGATGTTCTCCCGGATGAGCGTGCCGGTCATCGGCCTGGTGGAGAACATGAGTGCCTTCGTCTGCCCGCACTGCGGCGAGGCCACCGAGATCTTCGGTCGCGGCGGCGGGGAGCGGTTCGCGCGCGAGCACGACATCGAGTTCCTGGGCGGCGTGCCGCTCGACATCACGGTTCGCCAGGGTGGCGACGCCGGGATCCCCGCGGTCGCCCAGCGCGAACCGGGCGCGGCGGCGCAGGCGTTCACCGCCCTCGCCAAGACGGTGGCTGCCCGGATGAGCGTGCGTGCCGCCCGCCAGCAGCCGGTGCTGACGATCAGCTGAGAACGGGCCGGCCCGGCCGGCCGGGCCGGTGCGCGCGAGCGCGGACGGCGTCGGCGCCCGATCGAACGCCGGTGGGCCGGGGTATGATCGACGGGCACGATCCACGCGGCGGAGGTGGGCCCTGAGCGAGAACACGACCGGCGGCGAGAGCGCGTTGCCCATGGACTCGCCGGGCGAGCCCGCGCCCGGGACGACGGACGCGCAAGCCGAGCAGGCCGCCCCGAGCGGGCCGGAGGCGCGGCCCGCCGGGCCGGATGCGCCGCCGCCCGGGTTGGCAGAGCAGGTCCGCCGCACGGTGAACGCCGCCCGGCGCCTGGCCACCACCCACGTGGCGCTGGCCCGGACGGAGCTCTCGGAGATTCTCGAACGGGCCAAGGCCGCGGCGATCTTCGTCGGGCTCGCGATCGCCCTGCTGCTGTTCGCGGCGATCCTCGCGTCGGTCGGGACCACCCTGTTCGTCGGCGAGTGGCTGTTCGGCAGCCTGGGCTGGGGCGTGCTCCACGGGGTGCTCCTGTGCGTGGCGCTGGTCGCGGCGCTCCTGCTCGCCGCCCTGGAGATCCCCGGTCGCCACCTGGCCGCCACGTTCGTGGCGGCGGTGGGGATCGGGATCGTCGTC
>CAZKXK010000046.1:0-11920 GCA_964556585.1 uncultured Anaerolineaceae bacterium | reverse complement strand
GCACCGCGTTCGCATCGCGGGGGTCAGGGGTTCGAGTCCCCTCATCTCCACCATTTGCCTTGCATCGCGACAGGAGCGACGCATGTCGTCGCGACACGCGCTGTCTCGATCGGACACCTGGTGCTTCCGTGACCGTCGGGATGCGGCGGATCAGCCGAGGCGGACGCGCGTCGGTTGGATCCGGATCGGGACGCTGAAGTCGAGCGCGGTCTGGGTGAAGTCCAGGCCCCAGTGCGCATGCGGCTCGCCGTACTTCGCCCGGTAGCGTTCGTGCACATCCAACGGCGGGATCGTCGGGTCGATGACTGCCGTGCCTTCGATGATGAGCGAGTGGTCGCCGTACGGGTCGGACTGGAGATGGAACGACACGCGCGGCGAGTGGGCGATGTTTCGGATCTTCGGTGTGTTGGCCCGGCTGTAGAAGAACACGTCCGCGCCGTCGTGAAGGAACGAGATCAGGGACGACTGGACGCGGCCATCCGGCGCGACCGTCGTCAGCCAGGCAACGACATCACGCTCGAGATGCTCCCGTGCCCAGGCCGCGTCATCGCGAGCGAGCGCGGCAGTCAGCTGGGCGTCCGTCAGCGGATCGTTATCGGTCATGCCATCCCTCCGGTGCTGTCGTCGCGATGGTAGGTCGTTCGAGATCCCCGACGCCCTGCCGCTCAGCCGTGGTCGCCATCCCGGGGCTTGACGGACTTCGTTGCGCGTGCAATCGTCCGGCAACGCTCGAAGAGGAACCGCTCGCCATGCCTGCCATCGCCGTCGACGACATCACCGTCCTGCCGCGAATCCCGGAACCGGACCCGATCGTGACCCGCCAGCGGCCGGTGCGCAGCATCACGAGCGCCCCGCGTGGCCTCGAGGGCGAGGGTTTCCCGGTCCGGCGCGCGTTCGCGGGGGTCGATCTCGCCGAGCTGGACCCGTTCGTCCACCTGGACCAGATGGGCGAGGTGGAGTACGCGCCCGGCGAGCCAAAGGGCACACCCTGGCACCCGCACCGCGGCTTCGAGACCGTCACCTACATGATCGACGGGACGTTCGAGCACAGCGACTCGAACGGCGGCGGCGGCGTCATCACGAACGGCGACACGCAGTGGATGACGGCCGGCGCCGGGATCCTCCACATCGAGAAGCCGCCCGAGGCGCTGGTCGTGAGCGGTGGCCTCTTCCACGGCTTCCAGCTCTGGGTGAACCTGCCGCGATCCCTGAAGTGGTCGGCGCCGCGCTACCAGGACCTCCGGGCGCGCGAGGTCGCGCTGGTCTCGTCGAGCGACGGCGGCGCGCTCGTGCGAGTGATCGCGGGCGAGGTCGCCGGGCATGCCGGCCCGGGCTCGACGTATTCGCCGATGACGCTCATCCATGCCACGTTGAGCCCCGGTGCCCGCCTTTCGATCCCGTGGCGCGCCGACTACAACGCGCTGGCCTACGTCATGGCCGGCCACGGCAGCGTGGGCGTCGCGGCGAACCCAGTCCAGACCGGACAGCTGGCCGTATTCGGGCCCGGCAGCGCGCTGACCGTGGCCGCGGCGCCTGTCCAGGAGGGCCGGAGCCCGAACCTGGACGTCTTGCTGCTGGGTGGGCGGCCGATCCGCGAGCCGGTCGCCTGGATGGGGCCCTTCGTGATGAACACGCGCGAAGAGGTGATGCAGGCCTTCGAGGACTACCAGGCCGGGCGGCTCGGCAGCATCCCGGCGATCGCGGCCGTCCACAACACGCCGACCTCCGTGGTGGAGTCGGGCGGGAGCGGCGAGGGTCGGGGCGCGTAGCCCGCGGGCCGCGTCGGGCGACTTCTGGCGGACGGCACGGTGCATCAGGCCGGCTGATCGAGCCCAGGCTCGTCCGCCAGCGCCGCGTGGAGCTCCGCCGCATGGGTTCGCAGCCAGCGTCGCTGTGCCAGGTGGTCGGGCCTTCGGCTCGCGACCAGCGCCCAGAAGGCCGGGCCGTGGCCGAAAACGCGGAGGTGCGCCAGCTCGTGGACGGCCACCGTTTCGAGGACATCGGGCGGCGCAAGCACGAGCCGCCACGAGAAGGACAGGCGGCGCGCCCGTGACGCGCTCCCCCACCGGCTTCGCGTGTCGCGCACCGTCACGCGGGCCGGCGTCACGTCCAGGGCCGGCGCGTGGCGGGCGATCGCGGCCTCGAGCGCGTCCCGTGCCCGGACCCGCAGCCACGCCTCGAGCACGGCCCGAAGCGGGCGGCGCTCGGCCGGGGCGAGCGTGACGAGCAGCTGATCCTCCTCCTCGCCACCGACCCGCTCGACGCGCGAGCGGCGGCTGCCCGGCGAACCGGCGACCACGCGCACGCGGTGCGGCTCCCCGCGATAGCGGAGGAGCGCGCCGTCGCGCATCGGACCGACCGCGGCGAGCCGGTCCGCCACGGCCGCCAGGCGGGCGAGATGCCGTCGCAGCCAGACCTCTCGCTGGGCGAGGAACGGCTCCACCAGCGCACGGGCCCGCGGCTCCGCGATCCGCGCCCCGGGGACCGTGGCGATGACGCCGCGACGCGGGTCGACCGTCACCCGGAAGCGACCGGCCCGGTCGGACCGCCGGAGCGTGTACGCGAGGTCACCGCCGGGCAGGGCCGCGCGAGCGGGCGTCTCGACCGCGGCGCCGCGGCGGTCCGGTCGGTGGGGTGCCATCGGACGGATCGTGCCACAGGCACGGCCGCGCGGCCGGGGCGGCGGCGCAGGTTGTCGCTCGGGGCAGCCGGCGCCGGGGCAGCCGGCGACAGGCAGCCGGCGACAGGGCAGCCGGCGCCGGGCCGTGGCACCGACCCGGCACGCCGTGATCCCCTGCTATACTCCGCCTCCGGACGAATGGGGCTATAGCTCAGCTGGAAGAGCGTCTGAATGGCATTCAGAAGGTCCGGGGTTCGAACCCCCGTAGCTCCACCAGCCCCCTGACCAGCACCGCAGATGCGACCCCACGCCCGTGTGGCGGGGGGTCGTTTCGCATACCAGAGGCCAGACCGTGACCACCGAGCGGACCCGGACCGAACGCTACGACCCTTCGTCGGCGGAGCCGCGCTGGCAGGCGCGCTGGGCGGAGCTCGAGCTGTACCGGACGGACCTCGGTGACACGTCCCGTCCGAAGTACTACCTGCTGACGATGTACGACTACCCGTCGGGGGATCTCCACGTCGGGCACTGGTACGTCAAGACCCCGACCGACGCGATCGCCCGGTTTCACCGGATGCGGGGCGAGAACGTGTTCTTCCCGGTGGGCTTCGACGCCTTCGGCCTGCCGGCCGAGAACGCCGCGATCAAGAAGAAGATCCACCCGGCCGCCTGGACGTACCAGAACATCGACAATATGCGCCGCCAGCTGCGGAGCATGGGCGCGACGTTCGACTGGGCGTCGGAGGTCGTCACCTGTGACCCGGCCTACTACCGCTGGAACCAGTGGCTGTTCCTGCGCTTCCTGGAGCAGGGACTGGCCTACCGGACGACGGCGCCGGTGGACTGGTGCCCCAACGACGGCACCCTGGCACGCGAGCAGGTCGAGGGTGTCGAGCGGCGCTGCTGGCGCTGCGGCGCGAAGGTCGAGAAGCGCGACCTGGCCCAGTGGTTCCTGCGGATCACGAAGTACGCCGACGAGCTCCTCGACTTCGGCGGCCTCGACTGGCCCGAGCCGATCCGGATCATGCAGACGAACTGGATCGGCCGGTCCGAGGGCGCCGAGATCGTCTTCACGACCGCGCCCGACGACCACCAGCCGGGCGGCGACGACCTGCGCATCTTCACGACGCGACCCGACACGCTGTTCGGGGCGACGTTCATGGTCCTGGCGCCGGAGCACCCGCTGGTCGCCCGGCTGACCGCGCCCGACCGGCGCGCGGAGGTCGAGGCGTACGTCTCGGCCGCTCGCTCGGCCACGGAGATCGAGCGCCTCTCCACCGAGCGCGACAAGACCGGCGTGCCGATCGGCGCGTCGGCGATCAACCCGGTGAACGGCGCCCGGATCCCCATCTGGATCGCCGACTACGTGCTGGCCGGCTATGGGACCGGCGCGATCATGGCGGTTCCCGCTCACGACGAGCGCGACTTCGCCTTCGCCACGAAGTTCGGGCTGCCGATCGTGGAGGTCATCCGCGCCGCTGGCGCGCCGGCCCCGGAGAACGGCCTGTCGGAGGCGTACGTCTCCAAGTCGGCGACCGACCTGATGGTGAACTCCGGGCGCTTCGACGGCCAGCCGGCTCCGGCCGGATTCCGGGCCATCGTGGAGTGGCTGAAGTCGGAGGGGAAGGCGGACTTCGCGGTCACCTACCGGATCCGCGACTGGCTGATCAGCCGCCAGCGCTACTGGGGCACGCCGATCCCGGTCGTCTACTGCGACGTGGACGGAATCGTCCCCGTCCCCGACGACCAGCTCCCGGTGCGGCTGCCCGAGCACGTGGACTACCAGGGCTCCGGCGAGAACCCGCTGCGCCGGGATGCGGCATTCCTGAACACCGTCTGCCCGCGCTGTGGCGGCCCCGCGACGCGCGAGACCGACACGATGGACACGTTCATGGACTCGTCGTGGTACTGGTTCCGCTACCTGTCGCCGGCGTTCGCCGCCGCGCCCGTCGAACGCGCCCTCGTCGATCGCTGGACGCCCGTCGACCAGTACACGGGTGGCGCGGAGCACGCGGTCATGCACCTGCTCTATGCCCGCTTCTTCACCAAGGCGATGGCCGACTGTGGTCTCGTGGGCGAGCGCGAGCCCTTCAGGCGCCTCTTCAACCAGGGCCAGGTGCTCGGCGCCGACGGCGAGCGGATGAGCAAGAGCCGCGGCAACGTGGAGGACCCGGACGCGCTCGTCGCGCGCTACGGCGCCGACACGGTCCGCCTCTACCTGATGTTCATGGGCCCGTGGGACCAGGGCGGGCCGTGGAGTCCGTCCGGGATCGGCGGCGTCGCGCGGTTCATCGGGCGGGTCTGGACCCTGGCGCTCGATCCACACGGGACCGAGCCGGGTGACCCAGCCTCGGGCTCGCTGCCCGCCGGCGAGGATGCCGCGACGGCCGAGCGGACGATCCGGGGCGCCGCGCACCGGACGCTGGCGACGGTCACGGCGGACTACGAGGCCTTCCGTTTCAACACGATGGTCGCCCGGCTGATGGAGCTCTCCAACCTGCTGTTCCGGTACCGGGGCACCGAGGTCGCGGGCGGGACCGCCTGGCAGGAGGCGATCGCGCTCCTCGAGCTGATGCTGGCGCCCGCCGCCCCCCACGTGACGGAGGAGCTATGGGCGCGCCACCTCGCCGCGCGCGGCGAGGCGTGGTGCTCGATCCACACCGAGCGCTGGCCGGCGCTCGACACGGCCGCGGCGGCGGTCGAGACGCGCGAGCTGCCGGTCCAGGTGAACGGCAAGCTCCGCGACCGCGTGGAGGTCGCCGTGGGGCTCCCAGAAGCCGAGGTCGAGGCGCTGGTCCTGGCCCGCCCGAAGGTCATGGCCGCGCTCGCCGGGAAGACACCCGAGCGCGTCATTCACGCCGGCGGCGGCCGCCTCGTGAACATCGTCGTCAGGGGATAGCGGGCGGGGAGGCGTGGCTCCCCGCCGCGCGCGGATCCCCCCGGCGGGCCGCCCCTAGAGCTGCATCTCCGCCCGGACCACCTCGTCCGAGGCCCCGGCCGTGATCGCGAAGCCCAGGCGTTCGCTGGCCTTCCGCATCGCGAGGTTCTCCGCCCGCATCGTGGCGCCGATCACCGAGACGCCCTCGGCCCGCGCGATCTCCACCAGCCGGCGGAGCAGCTCGGTGCCCAGGCCACAGCCCTGCCACGAGTCCGTGACGAGGACCGCGAACTCGGCGTCGTCGGTCCCGAAGACGCGGCTCAGGCGACCGATTCCGACGATCGCGGGCCGGCCGGTATCCGGGTCGTCGTGCTCCGCGACAAGCGCCATCTCGCGGTCGTAGTCCACGAAACAGATCCGGATGAGCCGCTCGTGGGCGGTCCGCTCGCTGAGGTCCAGGTGGCCCAGGTAGCGCTGGAAGACCGTCTCCTCGGAGAGCGTGTGGTGGAACTCCACGACCAGCGGCTCGTCTTCCGGGCGGATCGGCCGGACGCGGAGCAGCCCGCCCTTTCGGCAGGTGAAGGTCCCCGCGTACCGGCGCGGGTAGGGGCGGATGGCGAGCCGCGGCAGCTGGTCCACCGTCATCGAGGGATCGTGGAGCACCACCCGCGCGTCGAGCGCGATCAGGCGCTCGGGCGAGGCGAGGAGCGGGTTGATGTCGATCTCGCTGATCCAGCGCTGCTCCACGACGAGCTGGCTGAAGCGGACCAGCAGCTGCTCGAGTGCGTCGAGGTCCACGCCGCGCCGGCCGCGGATCCCGCGCAGCGCCGTATGGATCTTCGTCAGCTCCATCATCCGCCGGGCCAGCGTCGTGTTCAGCGGCGGCAGGGCCAGGGCACGATCCTTGAAGAGCTCCACGAGCTGCCCGCCGAGTCCGAAGAGCAGGACCGGCCCGAACTGCGGATCGATCGAGGAGCCCAGGATCAGCTCGTAGCCGGTCCAGTTCACCATCGGCTGGACCGTCACGCCCTCGAAGTGCTCGGCGCCCTTGAGCTCGGTCACGGAGATCCGGATCGACTCGTAGGCCTGGCGAACCGCCGCGGCATCCTTCAGGTTGAGCTGGACGCCCCCCACGTCGGTCTTATGGCTGATCGTGTGCGAGTACAGCTTCACCACGACCGGGTAGCCGATCCGGTCGGCCGCCGTGACCGCCTCGTCGGGCGTCGGTGCGACCACCGTCTCGGTGATCGGGAGGCCATATGCGGCGAGGAGGTCCTTCGACTCGTCCTCGGTGAGGAGCGTCCGCCCCTCCGCCCGGACCGCGTTGATCAGCGCCTCCGCGCGGGCCCGGTCCACCGGGTGCTCCTCGTCGGACGGGAGCGTGGGCGTCTCGTAGAGATGGCGCAGGTGGCTGGCGAACCGCCAGGTGTCGTTGAAGATCTCGACGGCCTCGTCCGGATAGGCGAAGGTGGGAATCCCGGCCTCGCGGAGGATCGCCGCGCCCTCGGCGACGTCCATGCCGCCCATCCAGCTGGCGAGGACCGGCTTGCCCTCGATCTTCGCGAAGCGGACCAGCTCGCGAGCGGTCGCCGTCGGATCGGTCATCGCCTGGGGCGTGAGGATCACGAGGAGCCCGTCGCTGCCCTCGTCGCGGGCCGCGACCTCGAGGGCCTTGGCATAGCGCTCAGGGGCGGCGTCCCCGATGATGTCGATCGGGTTGTTGTGGCTCCAGGGCCCCGGCAGGAAGCTGTTGAGCTCTTCCATCGTGGCGGGCGAGATCTCGCTGAGCTCGCCCCCGCCCGTGATCAGGGCGTCGGTCGCCAGGACGCCGGGGCCGCCGGCGTTCGTGACGATCGTGAGGCGCTTGCCGCGCGGAAGCGGCTGCTTCGCCAGGACCTCGGCCACGTTGAACAGGTCCGCGATCGCGTCGACGCGCAGCACGCCGGCACGCCGGAATGCCGCGGCGAGAACCTCGTCGGAGCCCGTCAGCGAGCCGGTGTGCGAGGCCGCGGCCTTGGCCGCCTGGGCGGTCCGGCCGGGCTTGATAACGATGATCGGCTTCGTGAGGGCGACCTCGCGGGCAGCCGAGATGAAGGCCCGGGCATCGCCGATCGTCTCCATGTACACGACGATGCTGCGGGTGGCGGGGTCGTTGCCGAAGTAGGTGATGATGTCGCCCCACCCGACGTCGAGCATCGAGCCCAGCGAGACGACCGCGCTGAATCCGACCTTCTCGCGGGCGCTCCAGTCGAGGACCGCCGTCAGGAGCGCGCCACTCTGGCTGACGAAACCGACGGTCCCGGGGGCAGAGATGCCCGCCGCGAACGTCGCGTTCAGCCCGGTCGTGGGTCGCATCACGCCGAGGCAGTTGGGCCCGACGATCCGCATCCCGTTGGCGCGCGCCGTCGCCAGGATCTGGCGCTCGAGCTCCGCTCCTTCGGGACCGACCTCCTTGAACCCGGCCGAGATGATGACCACGGCCTTCACGCCGGCCGCCGCGCATTCCTCGACCGTGGCGGGGATCGTCCCGGCCGGCGTCGCGATGACGACGAGCTCCGGGACCTCGGGGAGCGCCGCGAGGTTCGGGTAGGCTCGCACGCCAAGGATGCTGGCTCGCCCGCGGTTGACGGGGTAGACGGTGCCGCCGAAGGGACTGCTGATCAGGTTCCAGAAGACGGTCCGGCCGACGCTGCTCTCTTTCTCCGTGGCACCGATGACGGCGACACTCGCGGGCTCGAAGAACGAGTCCAGCGGGTTGCGGTCGTAGCCCAGCACGTCGCTCGAGCGGTCGCTGACGGGCGTGCCGTGGCGCGGCGGCCGGTCTGCGGCTGCAGGCGCGGCGGCCTGGGGCGTGGGTGTGGGGGCGGGAGACTCGAGCACGGGGCGGCTCCTTGGGGGCGATTTGGGCGGCGAGGATGGCTGCGGCTGCGGGGCGGCCGCGGTCGGTTCGTAATCGCGCGCAAGCGTGACACGTTTCGCGCAGGTCCCGGCAGGGCCGACCGACCCATGCGAGGGGGCCTCCCGGCCGCCATGAGCGGGCCGCGTCGACGGGCGCATTTCGCGGGAGAAGGGGTGCGACCGCTCGGCCGGGAGGCTCGCCTGGGCGACGGTCGCCGAGGGCGTCGGGGTCCTCGGGGTCCCGGCCGCCGGACCAGTATTCTGTCCGGAGCCGAACGTTTCGGAGACGCTGAGGATGCCGTGCGGGAACCGTACCCGGAGATCGAGCCGTACGAGACCGGCATGCTCGACGTCGGCGATGGGCACCGGATCTACTGGGAGACGTCCGGCAACCCAAAGGGCAAGCCGGCTGTCGCGCTCCACGGCGGGCCCGGGAGCGGCAGCCGGCCGGGCCGGCGTCGCGACTTCGATCCGTCCGCCTACCGCATCGTCCAGTTCGACCAGCGCGGGTGCGGGCGCAGCACGCCGCACGCCAGCGATCCTGCGACCGACCTCTCGACGAACACCACCCACCACCTGATCGCGGACATCGAGCGGTTGCGCGAGCACCTCGGCGTGGACCGCTGGCTCGTGTGGGGCGCGTCCTGGGGCGTCACCCTCGGCCTCGCGTACGCTGAGCGCCATCCCGACCGCGTGACCGAGATGGTCCTCGCCTCGGTCACGATGACCCGCCCCGCGGACGTCCACTGGCTTGCCCACGAGGCGGGCAGGTTCTTCCCCGTGCAGTGGGCGCGCTTCCGCGCCGGCGTGCCTGAGCCCGAGCGCGACGGCGACCTGGTCGCCGCCTACGACCGGCTGCTCAACGGGCATCCCGACGCGACGGTGCGGGAGCAGGCGGCCCGCAACTGGACCGATTGGGAGGACGCCCTCGTCTCACTCGACGAGGGCCACCAGGTGCCGCACCCGCGCTGGGAGGAGCCGGGATATCGCATGGCGTTCGCGAGGCTCGTCACGCATTACTTCCACCATGCCGCATTCCTCGAGGACGACGAGCTGCTGCGGAACGCGGGCCGCCTGGCGGGCATTCCCGCGGTGCTGATCCATGGGCGGCTCGACATCCAGGGACCGCCGGACGTCGCGTGGCTCCTGGCGCAGGCCTGGCCCGGGGCCGAGCTGCACTTCGTCGGGACGGGGCACAGCGGCGGCGACGAGATGCGGTCGCTGATCATCGAGGCCACGGACCGCTTCACCGCGCACCGCGTGTCGGGGCAATCACAACGACCTCCTGCGGGCCTGCCCGACTGACCGACCGACCAGAGGAGCCAGGTTCATCGGAGGGCGCTTACCCTTGGCGGACACACGAGCGAGATGGCGAGACCGATGATCCTCCCCACGGTCCGGGATCCGCGGTTCATCACCGTGCGTCGCGGCGGCAGCCTCGCGGACGACGATCATCACCTCCTCGCGATGTGGGCGGCTGACTGCGCGCAGCATGTGCTCCACCACTTCGAGCAGGCACGGCCGGAGGACGACCGTCCACGTCGGGCGATCGACCTCGGGCGCGCCTGGGCGCGGGGTGAGATCACGTGGTGGGAGGCCCGCACCGCGGGCGGCCATGCCAACGCCGCGGCCAGGGACTTGCGTGGGGCAGCCCGGCATGCCGCGTACGCTGCCGGCCAGGCCGCGGCGGTGGGCCATGTGGCGGCCCACGAGCTCGGGGCCGCGGCCTACGCGATCAGGGCGGCACGGGCGGCAGCACCTGAAGACGAGCGCGAGGCGGCTGGCCGCCTGGAGTGCCAGTGGCAGCGTGCCCAGCTCTCCCACGAGATCCGGGAGCTTGTGCTCGACGACCAGCGGCTGCGCAACGAGCTGTGCTGGTTTGCGTTCGACTGCTGACCCGGCTCGCTCCCGGCGGCTGACACGGCGTCAGGTCGGCGCAGCCGTTTGAAAGGCCCCTATCTTCGACAGACCCGGGCCCACAGAGAGGAGAGCACGATGAGCAACGCACAGGGGGCACCGGGGGCCAAGGGTGTTACGGTGAAGTTGCTTGCGACGGTTGACCTTGGCCCCGAGATCGACGGCATGGAACGGCGCCAACTTCGAATGCGCATGGTGACCATCGAGCCTGGAGGCGTCTTCGGCCCGATCCACGACCACAGAGGCAGACCGGGCACCGTGTTCATCCTCGAGGGAACGATCACGGACCATCGAGACGGGGTCGCCACGGACTATGGGCCGGGCGTCGGCTGGCCGGAGGATCGGAACACTAACCACTGGCTCGAGAACCGCGGAACGATTCCGGCGGTGGAGATCTCGGTCGATATCGTTGGGCAGGAGTGAATCGAGGCGCTGCTGCCGGGACCTTCCTGATCGAATGGAGCGTGAGTTGAGCGAAGTCAAGGTTGGCGCACTCTGCTGGAACCAGTACACGGAATGGGCGGCGCTGCTCGAGGCGGGCATCCGGGCCGACCGACTGGGCTATGACACGCTGTGGACCTGGGACCACCTGTACCCCATCGTGGGCGACCCGCACGGGCCCAACTACGAGGGCTGGCTGACGATCACCGCCTGGGCCGCGCACACGCAGCACGTCCGGATCGGCCTCATGGTCGGCGCGAACCCGTACCGTGAACCCAGCCTGGTCGCCAAGATGGCCACCACCCTCGACCAGATCAGCAACGGGCGCGCGATCCTGGGCATCGGCGCGGCGTGGTTCGAGGGCGAGGCGCACGACTTCGGCTTCGAGTTCGGGTCCGGTGCGCCGGAGCGGCTCCGGTGGCTGGGGCAGGCGCTCCCGATCATGCGGGGCATGCTCGACGGGGCCGAACCGTCCGCGCCGGATGGCTCGCGCTATCGCGCCTCCCAGGTGCGGAACGATCCCTTGCCGGTCCAGCGCCACCTCCCGATCTGCGTGGGCGGCGGCGGCGAGAAGGTCACCCTGAAGCTCGTCGCCAGGTACGCGGACATGAACAACATCGGGGGCGACATGGAGGCGGTTCGCCGGAAGGAGGCGATCCTGCTGGAGCACTGCGCGGCGGTGGGGCGCGACCCATCGGAGATCGAGCGCACCACGGGGATCGGGGTCCTCTTCATCCGCGACGATCGGGCCGAGGCCGAACGGTGCTTCCGGGCGGCGTTCGATCGAAACCGGGTCGCCCGGCCCTGGGAGAACCAGCCGGTCGGGACGCCGGAGGATGTCGCCGAGAAGCTGGCGCCGTATGTCGCGCTCGGCTACCGCCACCTGATCGCGGGCTTCCCGGCCGACTACGACGAGGAGTCGATGACCCGCTTCGCGACCGAGGTGAAGCCGCTGCTCGAGAAGATGGCCTGAGCCGAGCCGCCCGCCGGCGGCGTCTCGCCATCGCGATGGCCCCAGAATCGGTGCCATGTAAGTCGCGGATAAGCCGCGCTCGCTAGTCTCGTCGTCAACGCCCGGTGCGCCGGTTGTGCCCCCAGCGCACCGGGCGCTCAGATCCCACCGGTGCCCCGCCCCCGAGTGGGCAACGTCGCGCCCGCCACCGGCC
>CAZKXK010000045.1:0-12024 GCA_964556585.1 uncultured Anaerolineaceae bacterium | reverse complement strand
GGACGCCCGGGGGCTCGGCTCGACGCGCCTCCGGCGACCGGCCGGCACGTCGCGGCGACCGGCCGGCACCCACCGCGACGGCGTACCCTAGCCCCTGCATGACCGCATCGACCGACCTGGCCGCTCTTGCGGAGCGCACCTGGGAGCGCACGCTCGAGCTCAACCCCACGCTCGCCACGATCTACGGCGACGAGCGCTACGACGACCGCCTGGACGATCCGGGTCCGGCCGGGCGCGCGGCGCGACGGACCCTGGCCCACGACACGTTCGCGGCCGCCGCCGCGATTCCCATGGCCTCGCTCGACGAGGAGGGGCGGATCACGCGCGAGCTCCTCCGGCTTGCCGCTGCCACGGACATCGCGGACGACGAGACGCGGATGGACCTGGTGGGGGCCGTCCAGCAGCAGGGCCACCAGTCGCTGCTGCCCGAGCTCGTGCAGTTCCAGAAGGCCGACACGCCGGAGCGGCTGGAGCGGCTGCTCGCGCGGCTGGCCGCGTACCCGGCCGTCGCGGATTCCGTGATCGGGCTCCTGGACGAGGGACGGGCGGCCGGCCTGACGGCGGCCCGCGTCGTCGCGGAGCGGACCGTGGGGCAGCTCGAACGGCTCCTCGCCAGCCCGGCCGCCGCGTCGCCGATCGTGACGCTTCCGGCCGTCGCGCGGGAGGCCGACCGGGAGCGGATTCTCGACGCGGTGGAGCGGTACGTCCGGCCGGCCGACGCGGGCTACCTGGAGGCGCTGCGGGCCTACCTGCCGTCCACCCGCGACGTGCCCGGGCTGTGTTCCACCCCGGGAGGGGCGGAGCGCTACGCGGCCCGCATCCGGGCCTACACCAGCCTGGACGTCAGCCCGGAGGAGCTCCATCGCATCGGGCTCGAGGAGCTCGAGACGATCGAGGCCGACCGCCGCGTCATCGCCCGGGCGGCGGGCCACGGCGACGACACGACCGCCTACCGGGCGGCGCTGAATGCCGACCCGGCCGAGATCCCGCCCACGCCCGCGGCGCTGGTCGAGCGCTGCTCGGAGGACATCCGGCGCGCCTTCGACGTGGCGCCCGCCTTCTTCTCGCGGATCCCCCAGGCGGGTTGCGAGGTCCGGGCCGTCGACCCGCTGCTCGAGCGAGACGCGGCCGGCGCGTACTACTACCCGCCCACGACCGACGGCTCGCGGAACGGCATCTACTTCGTGAACACGTACGACCTTCCCAGCCGGACGTACTGGACTACCGCGTCGACGACCTACCACGAGGCCGTGCCGGGACACCACTTCCAGCTTGCACTCGAGATGGAGCTGCAGGGCCTGCCCCCGTTCCGCACCCTCGGCTTCTGGCCGCAGGGGACCGCCTACGTGGAGGGCTGGGCGCTCTATGCCGAGCTGGTGGCGGACGAGGCCGGCCTCTTCCGGAGCGAGGCCGAGCGCTTCGGGATGCTCGACGGCCAGGCGCTCCGGGCCGTCCGCCTCGTGGTGGACACCGGGCTCCACGCCTTCGGCTGGAGCCGGCGGAAGGCGTTCGACACGATGGTCGCGGCCGGCATCCACCCGACCGACGCCTCGAGCGAGACGGATCGCTACATCGCCTGGCCCGGCCAGGCGCTGGCCTACCTGACCGGACGGCGCGAGATCCAGCGGCTCCGCCGGGAGCGGGAGCGGCGGGAGGGCGCCGCGTTCGACATCCGGCGCTTCCACGACGACGTGCTGCGGCACGGAAAGCTCCCCCTGGCCATCCTCGCCGACGTCGTCCTCGCCTGACCCACCCGGGCACCGCGCACAGGGAGATCGATCCGCATGCCCACGCCCGACACCGCCGTCAACGCCATCGCCGACCGCTTCTGGGAGGGGCTGCTCCGCGAGTCGCCGACCACCGCGACGGTCTACGGCGACGAGCGCTATTCGGACCTCCTGGACGATCCGGGCCCGGCCGGGCGCGCCGCTGCCCGGGAGCTCCGGGAGCGCACGCTCGCGGAGCTCGAGGCGATCCCCGCCGGTGGGCTGCCCGTCGAGGAGCGCATCACGCGCGACATGATCGACGTCGTCTGCCATCTCGGGCTCGAACAGGCAGATGCGCGGATGGACCTGCTGGCCGCGGTGGACCAGATGGGCGGACCCCAGGCCCTCCTTCCGCAGTTGGTCCAGTTCCAGCCCGCGGACACGCCGGAACGGCTGGACCGGCTGGTCGCCCGGCTGGAGGCGTACGGGCCGTTCATGGATTCCTACGTGGGCCTGCTGGACGAAGGGCGCGCCTCGGGGCTGACCGCGCCCCGCATCGCGGTCGATCGCACGGTCGCCCAGACCGAGCGCCTGCTCGCGATCCCGGCGGCCGCGTCGCCGATCGTCGCATCCGCCCAGCTGGCCGATGGCGACACCGACGGCCGCGAGCGACTTGCCGCCGCCGTGGAGGCGCACGTCAGGCCGGCCCTTGGCCGGTACCTCGAGGCGCTCCGGGGCGACTACCGCGCCGCGGCCCGCGAGGAGCCCGGCCTGTGGTCCGCCCCAAACGGCGACGCGCTGTACCGGCTCGCGATGCGGTCATGGACCACGCTCGAGCTCGACCCGGTCGAGCTCCACCAGGTAGGCCTGGACGAGCTCGCGGAGATCAACGCCGAACGCCGGACGATTGCCCGCGGCGCCGGCTTCGGCGACGACTTCGATGCCTACCGCCGGCACATCCAGGCCGACCCGGCGAACGTCGCCCCGAGCGCCGAGGCGCTGGTGGCGCGGGCGCGCGAAGACATCGGCCGGGCGCTGGCCGCGGCGCCGTCGTGGTTCGGTCGCCTCCCGGTTTCCACCTGCGACGTCCGACCGGTCGATACCTTCATGGAGAAGGACGCCCCGTTCGCGTACTACTTCCCGCCGGCGGTCGACGGCTCGCGGCCGGGGATCTACTACGTGAACACGTACGACCTGCCCCACCGCTACTTCTCCACCCTGGGCACGACCACCTATCACGAGGCCGTGCCGGGGCACCATTTCCAGATCGCGCTGGAGATGGAGCACCCCGACCTGCCGGCGTTCCGACGGCTCGGGTCACGCCTGGTCGGCGGCGCCTACGCCGAGGGCTGGGGGCTCTACTCGGAGCGGCTGGCCGGCGAGATGGGGCTCTTCCGCAACGACGCCGAGCGGTTCGGGATGCTGACCGCGCAGGCCTGGCGCGCCGGCCGGTTGATCGTGGACACCGGGATCCATGCGCTGCGCAGGGACCGCGCCTGGGGCGTCCGCGTGCTGCTCGACGCCGGCCTGACCGAGACCGACGCCTCCATCGAGACCGACCGCTACATCACCTGGCCCGGCCAGGCCCTGACCTACAAGGTCGGCCAGCGTGAGATCGAGCGGCTCCGCCGCGAGCTCACGGCCCGCGACGGCGCCGCGTTCGACGTCCGGGCCTTCCACGACGCGGTGCTTGGCCACGGCTCGCTGCCGCTCGCCACGCTCGCCCGCGAGCTGCCGACCTGGCTGGCCGTCCCGGCGAGGTAGGGGAGCCGGGCATCCGGCCCCTCAGCCACGTCGCTCCATGACCCGCCAGGCCACGCCGAAGCTCCCCAGCGCCCACGCGCCCAGGAGCAGGAATGCCCCGGCGGGGAGCGGGAACGACGCCGGCGCAAGCGTTCCCCGCAGGACCTCGCCCATGGCCTGGACAGGCAGCACGGCGTGGATCCCGGTCAGCCAGCTCGGCAGGCGGTCGGGCGGGAAGTTGAGCGGGCTGAACATCAGGACGAACACCACGAGCACCTGGCTCATCATGTTGGCGGCCATCGGAGGGAGGACGGACGCGATCGCGTAACCGATGCTGGCCGCCGTCAGCGTCGTGAGGGCGAGCGCCGGGATGATCAGCGGGCTCACCTGGAGGTCCAGGGAGAAGCGCCACGCGCCCAGGAGGATGGCGAACGCGACGCCGGGCAGGACGATCACGAGCCAGACCGTCAGGTCCGCGAGCAGGTGCAGGATTCGCGGCACCGGCAGCGAGCGCATGTACTCGTACGACCCCTCGGTTCGCGCCTGGGCCACCATCTGCGGGGTCGCGACCAGGCCCATGGTGATGAGCGTGATGGCCGGCGCGCCGGTGGCGAGGTAGAGGATCGTTCGCGGATCGAGCTCGGGGAAGAGGAGCGGATAGCCGACCACGATCCCGAAGGCGAAGAGCGCCTGGACGACGATGGCGAGGGGCAGGAATCCCTTCATGCGCAGGGCGTTCCAGCGGATGAGCAGCAGGTAGCTAGGCAGCGCGGACACGGGCGTCCTCCAGGCTGGTGGCAGGATCCGGCGCCGGGACGCCGTTCCCGTTGCTGAGCGCGTCGGGGCGCCCGACGAGCTCGACGTAGACATCCTCGAGCGTGGCCGGGCCGAGGCGGTACTCCTCGAACGTCCCGTCCAGCTTGGCGGCCTCGGCCCAGCCGACCGCCGCCGCGGCCGCGCTCGCCGCCACCGTCGCGAGGTGGCGCTGGCCCGACCCGACGTCCCGGAGCACGAACGGCGGGAGCTCCGGCAGCGCCGCGCCGGGTTCCAGGACAAGCTCCAGTCGGAGGTCGTCGGCGACGCGCTCCTTGAGCTGGGCCGGCGTCCCGGTCGCGATGACGCGGCCGTGGTCCAGGATCGCCAGCCGGTCAACCGCGCGTTCCGCTTCGACGACGTTGTGCGTCACGAGCAGCACCGCCGCGCCCTCGTCGCCGAGCGCCCGGACCTGGGCCCACAGCAGTCGCCGTCTCACCGGGTCGACATCGTTGGTGGGTTCGTCCAGGATGACGAGCCTCCCGGGAGCCACGGCGGCCATCGCGAACCCGACCAGCCGCCGCACGCCACCCGAGAGCCGGGCACCGTCCGTGCCGGCCCACTCGCCGATGTCGAGCGCCGCGAAGAGGCCGTCGCGGCGGCGCCGGACGTCGTCGGCCCGGCCGCCACGGAGCCGTCCGATCATCTCCACGGCCTGGGCCGGGGTAAGCCCGTTGATCGGGAGGGTGGCCTGCGGCTGGATGGAGCAGGCGTGCCGCGCGAATCCCGGATCCGAGATCACGTCGCGGCCGTCGATGGTGATCGTGCCGGCGTCCGGGCGGAGGAGCCCCACGACCTGGTTCACCATGGTCGTCTTGCCGGCCCCGTTGTGACCGAGCAGGCCGTAGACCTCGCCCGCCGCGACGGAAAGCGAGATACCGTCGTTCGCCCGGGCCCCCTTCCGGTAGGTCTTGACGAGGCCGTCGATCTCGAGAAGCATCGGGTCGCCCTTTCCTGGCTGCACATGGTGGCGGAGCGCCGCGTGGTGATCTCCAGGTACCGCACGGTATCACCATACCAGAGGGTATGTCAATACCGATTGGGATGGGCATACTATGTGGTATCATCGCCGCATGGAACCTGCGCGCACGCCCACGGCCCGTCTCAGTCGTGACGAACGGCGGACCCAGACGCGCGAGCGCCTGCTCGACGCCGCGGTGGAGGTGTTCAACCGGCTGGGGTACGTCGGAGCGTCCCTGGAGGCGGTTGCCGACGCGGCCGGCTACACGAAGGGCGCCGTCTACTCGAACTTCGCGACGAAGGCGGAGCTGTTCCGGGCCGTCATGGAGCGGACCCAGGGCGGGCGGGCGGCCGACTCCGAAGCCCTCCTGCGCGAGCGGTCGCTCGGCGAGTTCATCGACCTCATGGGTCGGCTGATCGCCGACCAGGCGGCGAACGAGGAGTCGTTCGACCTGCTCACGGTCGAGTTCTGGCTCGCGGCGATGCGCGACCCGGACCTGCGCGCCGACCTGGCGGACGGCTATCGCCGGATGCGCGCGTCGCTCGGGCCGATCATCGAGCACGGCCTGGAGGCGGATCGCGTCCTGAGCGGGTTCGACGGGTCCGAGCTGGCGACGCTCGTCAGCGCGATCGGGACCGGGATCCTGCTCCAGTACTACCTCGAACCCGGCGCGGTCGACCCGGAGCTGCTCCCGCGGGCGCTGCGGTGCCTCTTCGGGTATGGGCCGCGCGCCGGCCGGCCGAACGCGGCCGAAGGCGGGACGGCGCCCGAGACCGCCTGACCGGTCCTGCGGATCGCGGCCCGGGAAGCATGTATTCGTGCGAATCTCGCACTGAGCGGGATGTCCTGCCACGGAGATCGTTGACGCGGCTGCACGGCCTGGGCCATCATGGAAGCCTCTCGCCGTTCCGCCCAGCACGACGGCGCGCCGCCCGTCCCGCCCAGGGACAGTCGGCCGCACCCCCGGAGGAGCCATGAGCGCCGAACCCACGGTCAGGACCGATCCCCAACGGAAGCGTGACCTCCAGCTGGCGACATGGCGCCGGGCGACCCGGGTGATGCCGGGTGGCACGGACTCCAACTTCCGGGCCTGGGGCGAGGACACCATCTACGTCGACCGGGGCAAGGGTGCCACGGTCTGGGACATGGACGGCAACGAGTACGTCGACCTGCGCATGGGGTATGGCCCGGTCATCCTGGGCCACGCCGACGACCGCGTGGACGACTACGTGAACGAGCGGATGCGCCGCGGCGTGAGCTTCTCCCTGACGTCGGAGGACGAGATCCGCGCCAACGAGCTGCTGCAGGAGCTCACCGGCTGGGTGGAGATGTCCCGCCTCACCGTCTCGGGGACCGAGGCGACGATGCACGCGATGCGCGTCGCCCGCGCGTTCACCGGGCGGAACAAGATCGTCAAGTTCGAGGGCCAGTACCACGGCGTCCACGACTACGCGCTGATCAGCGTTCTCCCCAACAACGTGGCCGACCTGGGCGACGCGGAGAATCCATCCCGCCTCGCCTGGGGGCGCGGCATCCCGGATGCCGTCGCGGCCACCGTCATCCCGGCCCGCTACAACAACGTCGCGCAGCTCCGCCGCCTGTTCGAGCGGGAGGGCCACGACATCGCCGCGATCATCGTCGAGCCAGTCCTGGGCAACGCGCAGGGGATCATGCCCCAGGCAGGCTTCCACGAGGCGATGCGGTCGCTTACCCGGGAGTTCGGGATCCTGCTGATCTTCGACGAGGTGAAGACCGGCTTCCGGCTGGCGAAGGGCGGGGCGGCCGAGTACTTCGGGATCACGCCCGACCTCGCGACGTTCGCCAAGGCGATGGGGAACGGCTACCCGGCGGCGGCGTTCGGCGGCCGGCGCGACATCATGAGCCTGATGCCGACGAGCGTCAGTCACGGCGGTACGTACGCGGGCAACCGGATCGCCGCGTCGGCGGCGGTGCGGACGCTCGAGATCCTGCGCGACACGGATGCGCTCGCCACGGTCCACCGCACCGGCGCCGCGATCCAGGCCGGCATTCGCGCGGTGCTCGATCCCACCGGGCTGCCCTACGTCATCACGGGGCACCCGTCGATGTTCGGGATCATGTTCACGGACCGGATTCCCAGCGAGTACCGCGACTGGGCGGCGACCGACCACGAGCTGTACGACGCGATCGCGGTGGGCATGCACGCACGCGGCGCGATGCCCGAGCCGGACAGCCGGGAGCCGTGGTTCATCTGCGAGGCGCACGCGCAGGGCGACACGGTCGACCGGGTCGTCTCGATCTTCGGCGCCTCTGTCAGCGCCGCCCTGGAGGCGCGCGCACGTGGTAGCTGAGCCACGGGCGGCCACGCTGCGCCGCCGGGGGTGAGCCGGCTGGGCGCCGCCGCCGCCTGATCGAAGCTCGAGGTCACCGCCCCGCCGCGGCCGGGTGGAGCGCGGCGGCAAGCACCTCGGCGATGTCGAGCGCCTCGACGCCGGCGCCTTGATCGCCCGCGGCCCCGAGCCCATCGCGGATCATCGTCATGCAGAACGGGCACTCGGTCACCACGGCCGTGGCACCGGTGGCGAGCGCCTGGCTGGTGCGCTCCGCGTTGATGCGCGTCCCGCGACGCTCCTCCATCCACATGCGCCCGCCGCCCGCCCCGCAGCAGAACGTGGTCCGGCCGCGCTGCTCCATCTCCCGGAGCTCGATCACGGGCAGCTGGCGCAGCACCTCGCGCGGCTCGGCGGAGATCCCGTGGTAGCGCGCCAGGTAGCAGCTGTCGTGCAGCGTGACGGGACGCGTGGGCCCCTCGCCGGCCGCGTCCACGGTCAGCCGCCCGGCGTCCAGGAGGCCCCGAAGGTAGACCGAGTGGTGGACGATGTCGAACCTCCCGCCCAGCTGGCCGTACTCCGTGCCGATCGTGTTGAAGCAGTGCGGGCAGGCGGTGATGATCGTCCGCTTCTCCATGCCGTACCGCTTCAGCGTCTCGATGTTGGCGGCCGCGAGCACCTGGAAGACGTACTCGTTGCCCGCCCGGCGCGCCGGATCCCCGGTGCAGGATTCCTCCTGGCCCAGGATCGCGAAGCGGACCCCGGCGGCCTGGAGGCAGGTGGCCACGGCCCGGGCGACCTTCCGGTTGCGCTCGTCGAACGCAGCCGCGCAGCCGACCCAGTACAGCACCTCGAGCGAGTCGAGCGTGCCGGCCCGGGCCA
Organism: uncultured Anaerolineaceae bacterium; assembly: GCA_964556585.1. Taxonomy (GTDB): domain Bacteria; phylum Chloroflexota; class Limnocylindria; order Limnocylindrales; family CSP1-4; genus CTSoil-043. Next base: position 3,610 of record CAZKXK010000045.1, on the reverse strand, counting down.
TGTCCGCCGCGGTCGGCACCGGGAACGGCAGGTCCTTCGTCCAGTCGGCGCGGCCGGCCCGGGGACTGCCCCACGGATTGCCGGCCTGCTCCATGTTGCGGAAGGCCCCGGTCAGCTCCGCCGGGAAGCGCGACTCCTCGAGGACCAGGTTCCGCCGCAGGCCGATGATCTTGTCGACGTGCTCGATGAGGACCGGACAGGCCTCCACGCAGGCCCCGCAGGTGACGCAATCCCAGACCGCGTCGTAGGGGATGGCCGCGTCGACGATCGGGGTCGCAAGGGCCGCCGGCGCCAGTCGATCGTCGAGGCCGTACGTCTCGCGCACGAGCGGGCCGTTCGGAATCAGGTTCAGCCCGTGCTCCGCATCCACCGCGAGGTGGCGGATGCCCATGATCATCGCCCGCGGGTCGAGCGACTTGCCGGTGGCGTTGGCCGGGCAGGCCTCGGTGCAGCGGCCGCACTCGGTGCAGGTGAAGCCATCCAGCAGGTCCTTCCAGCCGAGGTCGGCGATGGTCCGCACGCCGAACGTCCCGCTCTCCGCCTCCAGGTCCATCGGCGGCAGCCCGCCCCGCGGCCCGAGCTTGCGGAAGTAGATGTTGAAGAAGCTGGTGGCCATGTGGAGATGCTTGCTGCCCGGGAGATAGCACAGGAAGGCGGCCACGAGCAGGACATGCGTCCACCAGCAGGCTGCGAAGCCGGCCGCGAGGAGGCCCGGATCAACGCCCCGCAGCGGCACCGCCAGGGCGTCCGCCACGATCGCGCCCGGCCGGTCGCCGGACCGGGCCGCTTCGAGCGCCATCGCGAGGAGCTCGGCGAGGACGAGACCGCCGATCAGGCCCAGGATGACGAGCGCGCCGCGCGTGAGCGCCAGGCGCGGCGGACGCGAGACCAGCCGGCGCCAGGCTGCAAAGCCGACGGCGAGGAGCACGCCGACGGCCGCCACGTTCTGGATCGCCGTCAGGCCGGTCCACAGCGCCCCGTTCAGCGGCCAGCCCACGATCGCCTGGACGAGGCCCCCGGTGACGATGTCGGCCGTCCCGATCGTGAGGGCCACGAATCCCCAGAAGATCGCGACGTGCATCAGCCCCGCCCGGGCGTCCCGGAACATGCGTGCCTGGGCCAGCGCGTAGAGGAGCACGCCGGCTGCCCGCCGCGGGACGGACGCGAAGGGGCCGGACGGGACGGTGGCAGCGAAGATCCGCAGGTGGCGGGCCATCGCCAGCGCGAAGTACGCCAGCGCCCCGTAGAACAGGGGGAAGACGAGCGGGTAGCCTGGGACGTCGGCGTAGGCGGCGAACATCGGCGGCCTCCCGGAACGTGGCCCGGGCGCGGACACCGGGCTCGATGCGGGGAGGATACGCGACCCCCGCGCCGGATCCGAGGCCCGCGCCCGTAACCGGCCGACGGCGCGCGGTTCGCGGGGCCGTGGCGCGGCCGCGCGGCATGACCCGCGCGTGCGCTAGAGTCGGACGCGATGCAGGACATCTCGGACCGCCTGGGCAGGTACCTCGTCGACGCGGCCGGCGGCGCGCTGGTCGTCGCGGTGGTGGTGGTGGTCGCCTGGCTGGCCTACCGCCTGCTCGTCCGCGTCGCCCGGACCCTCGTCGCCCGGGCTGCTGCTGCCCCGCTTCCCGGTGAGGCGGAGCTGGACGTCGATCGGCTGGCCACCCGGCGCGCTGAGCGCGGGCGGCGCCTGGAGACGCTTGCGGCGTTCGCCCTGCGGCTCGTGCGCTGGTTCGTTGTCGCGCTCGTCGTGATCGTCGCCATCTCCGCCTTCCTGCCCTCGGTCTGGGCCGCCATCGGCGGGCTGGGCGTCGGGTTGGGCGTCGCCATCGGCGGCGCGATCGGGTTCGGTGCCCAGCAGCTCGTGCGCGACTACCTGAACGGCGTGCTCATCCTGGGCGAGAACCCGTACAGCGTCGGAGACGTCGTCGCGATCGCGGGCGTCACCGGAACGGTGGAGGAGGTGAGCCTCCGCCGCACCGTGATCCGTGACTTCGACGGAACGGTCCACTCGGTCCCGAACGGCGCGATCACGGTCGCCTCCAACTTCACGCGCCAGTTCGCCCGGGTCAACGAGCGGTTCGTGGTGGCCTACGGCACGGACATCGCGCAGGCGACGGGGATCATCAATCGCGTCGGCGAGGCGTTCGCGGCGGATCTCGCCTGGGCGCCCCGCCTGCTCGACGCGCCGACGGTCCTCCGCGTGGACCCGGTCGTCGATCCGGGCATCCCGATCCTCGTCTCGTTTAGGGTTCGCCCCGGCGAGCAATGGGCGGTCGGCGGCGAGCTCCGGCGACGGGTCATCGACGCGCTCGTCGGCGACGGGATCCGGCTGGCCACCTCGCAGCGACTGCAGGTGGATGCCCCGATCCCGATCCCGGCCGCGGACGCGGACGGCGCGGAGTCCGGAGCGGACTTCACGTGAGGGGCAGGTATCATCGGCTCAGCATCGATGTCGCGGTGCGACCCAGCCCCGGAGGTGCCGCAGCGTGAGCGCCGATCCAACCCGTGCCCCCGAGATCGAGGCGCTCCTGCTGGAAGGACGGACGTTCGCCCCGGACCCGGGCTTCGCCGCCCGGGCGAACGCGACCGCCTCCCTGTACGACGAAGCAGACGCGGACTACGAGACGTTCTGGGCGCGCGAGGCGCGTGAGCGCCTGAGCTGGTTCACGCCGTTCGCGACAACCCTGGAGTGGGAGCTGCCCTTCGCGAAGTGGTTCGTGGGCGGCGAGATCAACGTGGCCTACAACTGCGTGGACCGGCACGTGGAGCGCGGCCTGGGTGACAAGGTCGCCTACCACTGGATCGGCGAGCCGGGCGACACCCGCACGCTGACCTTCCGTGACCTTCAGCGCGAGGTCAACCGGGCCGCCAACGCCCTCCGGGAGCTGGGCGTGCGACGCGGCGACCGCGTGGCGATCTACCTTCCGATGGTCCCCGAGCTGCCCATCTCCATGCTCGCCTGCGCCAAGCTGGGCGCCGCCCACACGGTGGTCTTCGGCGGCTTCAGCGCGGAGGCACTGGCCGACCGGATCAACGATGCCCAGGCCAAGGTGCTCGTGACCGCCGATGGCGGATGGCGGCGCGGCCGCCGGGTCGGCCTCAAGCATCACGCGGACGAGGCGGTCGCCTCCACGCCGTCCATTCGCCACGTGATCGTGGTCAACCGCTTCGGCGAGGGCGCCCACATGGTCGAGGGGCGCGACCACTGGTGGGGCGAGCTGACGGCCCGCCAGTCGGACCAGTGCGACCCGGTCCCGGTCGAATCGGAGCAGATGCTCTTCCTGCTCTATACCTCGGGAACCACGGCCAAGCCCAAGGGGATCGTGCACACCTCGGCGGGCTACCTGCTGGGCTGCAGCTTCACGCATGCGGCGGTCTTCGACATCAAGCCCGACGACGTCTATTGGTGTGCCGCCGACATCGGCTGGGTCACCGGGCACAGCTACATCGTCTACGGCCCGCTGGCCAACGCGACCACCGGCATCCTGTACGAAGGAGCGCCCGACACGCCGGATTGGGATCGCTGGTGGCAGATCGTGGAGGACTACGGGGTCACCGTCCTCTACACGGCGCCGACGGCGATCCGGACATTCATGAAGCAGGG
>CAZKXK010000044.1:0-12032 GCA_964556585.1 uncultured Anaerolineaceae bacterium | reverse complement strand
CCGGAACAGGATCGGGCCGGGCTTGCCGCAGGTGACCGCCCGGACCCCGGTGGCGTACTCCAGCGCGGCCACGAACCCGCCGCTGTCGAGGGTCGGGCCGCGGGCCGTGAACCACCATGGGTTCCGGTGCATCGCCAGCAGGACCGCGCCGCCCCGGATCAGCCGGAACGCCCGGTCGAGGTTCGCGTAGCTCAGGTCGTCCGCGCCGTCCCCGATGACGACGGCAGCAGCCCGCGCCCCCGACGCGTCCGCGTCGTCGAACGCCATGAGGTGCTGGCCCGCGAACTCCCGTCGGCCGTCCGGCTTCGTGATCACGAAGAGCGGCCGGCCGGGATACCGGGCGGCCGTGAGCGCGGCGGTCGCGCTCGCCGCGGTGACGATCCGATCCTCGCCGACCGGCAGCCCGGCCGCCCGGAACCATGCCGCGAGCGTGCTTCGATGGGCCGACGAGTAGTTGGTGGCGATCCGGAACGGTATGCCCCGGGCGAGGAGCGTCTCGAGGGCGACGCGTGCGCCGGGCAGGTCCGAGTCCTGCATCACCAGGACGCCATCGGCGTCGAGCACGAACGCCGCGACGCCGGCGAGAGCGCGCCGGAGCGCGGGGGACACGTCGGGCTTGTCGGTATCGGGCGGCGTCGCGGGCATCCAGGCGACAGTACCAAGCGCCGGGCCGGGCCGCCACCAGGAGGCCGCTGCCTCGTCCGTGCAAGCCTGGAGCCGCCGCGGCACTCCCGTGCCGCGGCGCGGTGCCGGTGCTCCCAACGGTCGTCCGCCGCGTGCTGGGTGGGCCGTCCGCGGCGTGCCGGGTAGGATGGCGCGAACATGCCTGCCGCTGCGGCCGGCGTGCCAAGCTGCACGGGAGGACGGCGACCGATGGGCCTGCTCGATGGCAAGACCGCGCTCATCTTCGGGGTCGCGAACGACCATTCGATCGCCTGGGGCATCGCGCAGGCGCTCCACGAGCACGGGGCATCGGTGGGCTTCAGCTCCATGGAGAGCCTGCTCGAGCGGCGCGTTCGCCCACTGGCCGCGCGGATCGGCTCGACCTTCGTCGAGCCATGTGACGTGCGCGACGACGCGCAGGTCCGGGCCATCTTCGATCGCTGGGGCGCGGAGGTCGGCCGGCTCGACATCCTGGTCCACGCCCTGGCCTTCGCCAACCGCGCCGACCTGGACGGCCACTTCGTCGACACCTCGCGGGACGGCTTCGCGCTCGCGCTCGACGTGAGCGCCTACTCGCTGGTCGCGCTCGCGCGCGCGGCGCGACCGCACCTGGCGCCGGGATCGAGCATCCTCACCCTGAGCTACTACGGCGCCGAGAAGGTCGTCGCGCACTACAACGTGATGGGCGTGGCGAAGGCAACCCTGGAGGCGTGCGTGCGGTACCTCGCGGCCGACCTCGGTCCGGAGGGCATCCGCGTGAACGCGATCTCGGCCGGGCCGGTCCGCACACTCGCTGCCCACGGGATCGCGGGCTTCAAGGAGATGTACGGCGGGTTCCGCGACGTGGCGCCATTGCGCGCGAACATCACCCCCGGCGACGTGGCCGGCGCGGCCGTGTGGCTGGCGTCCGACCTTTCCCGGCAGGTCACCGGCGAGACGATCCACGTCGACGGCGGCTTCAACATCCTGGGCGTCCCGAACCCGGACGAAGCCGGCTAGCGCCCCGCAGGTCAGCGACAGTCGCGACAGCGGCCCACGATCGTGACGTGGGAGAGGTCGACCGCGAAGCCCCGGCCCGACTCCAGGGCCGCCACGATCGAGGCGGCCTCGTCGGCGCTGATCTCCCAGGCGCCCCCGCAGGCCCGGCAGTGGAGGTGGCCGTGCTCCGCGTCCGGGAGGACATGGTATTGCTGGCGCCCGTCCGGCCCGTGGCCATGGCGCACGATGCCCAGCTCCTCGAGGACCTCCAGCGTCCGATAGACGGTCGAGGGGATCGTGGACGGATCCTGCTCCCGGCAGCGCTCGACGAGGACGGCGCCCGTCACATGGCCGCGCGTCTGCGAGAGCACCGTGACGAGCGCCCGCCGCTGTGGCGTCCAGCGCAGGCCCCGCGCGTGCAGCCGCTCGCGCACGGACTCCCACCCATCGATGTCATCGGCGCGAGGTCCCGGCACGTCGGGAGATCCAACTGGCTGCATGACGCGAAGTGTAGGGCGAACGGCCGCGGGGCGGCGTTATTGCAACGCATTGCAGCAACATCGAATGCCAACTACACTCCGCGTACCCCTGAAGGGGTACCAGCACCGCCTGCGCGAGCGGCTTCCACGGGGGAAACCATGCACATCCCCGACGGCTACCTGAGCCCGGTCGTCTCCATCGGCCTCGGCGCCGCCACGCTGCCGGTCTGGGGGATCGCCACCCAGAAGGTCAAGGCGATCCTCAACCACCGGACCATCCCGCTCCTTGCCATCTTTGCCGCGCTGAGCTTCACGATCATGATGTTCAACGTGCCCGTGCCCGGCGGCACGACCGCCCACGGGGTCGGGGGCACGCTGATCGCGATCGTGCTGGGACCGTGGGCGGCGGTGATCGCGGTGAGCGTGGCGCTCATCATCCAGGCGCTTTTCTTCGGCGATGGCGGGATCCTGGCGATCTTCGCCAACGCGCTGAACATGGCGATCATCCTGCCGTTCGTCGGCTACGCCGCATATCGCCTGCTGGCGGGCCGAGCGCCGCTCCTCTCCACGCGGCGGGCGGTGGCGGCCGGAATCGCCGCCTACATCGGGATCACCGTGGCCGCGCTCGCCGTCGGCATTGAGCTGGGCATCCAGCCGATCTTCTTCCACGATGCCGCCGGGAAGCCGCTGTATTCCCCGTACGACCTGAGCGCCGCGATCCCGGCCATGGTCCTCGCCCACGCGTTCGGCGCCTCCATCGTGGAAGGCATCATCACGTTCCTCGGGGTCGCCTATCTCCAGAAGCGACATCCGTCGTACCTCACGTCGCTGCGCAGCGTGTACGCGCCGGGCGTCATGGAGGACGGCGAGGCCCCCGCGCGACCCTACTGGCAGGTCCTGGTCGGAGTCGGCGCCATGGCGGTCGTCGTGCTCGCCGCCGTCGGGCTCGTCATCGGCGGCGGGGATCCCGGGCGGCTCTTTGGTGCGGACTGGTCGGTGGTCAACTGGGCGGACGTCGGGACGATGCTCCTCCTCACCGCGGTCATCGCGGTCGTTGCCGTGCCCCTCGCCTATCTCGTGCTGCCGCGCCGGCTCAAGCGGATCGGGTCGTCGTTCACCCTGGTCGCGGTGATCGCGCCGCTCGGCCTGATCGCGCCGGGGTTCGCCTACGGGGAAGGCGGCACGAAGGATGTGCAGGCCGCGTTCGGCTACATCCCGAAGGGGCTCCAGGGCCTGTCGGGCATCTTCAGCGCCCCCCTGTCGGGCTACCAGATCCCGCTGCCGTTCTTCAGCGGCGCGAATGGCGCCCTCTGGCACGCGGCCGTCGGCTACCAGCTGGCGGGCATCATCGGGATCCTGCTCGTCGGTGGCGGCGTCCTGCTTCTCGCCCGTCTTCTTCGCGGCCGCGCAAACGTGGACGACCTGCCGGACGACACCGGGGCCGGACGCCACGTCGCGCCCGGAGAGGCCGCCGGAGGCCTGGGCGCATGACCGCCGTCGCTCCCGTCGCCCCGGATCAGCCGCGCGCCACGACCGGCCGGCTCGGACGTGGGGGCGCGCGCCCCGAGGGCCGGGTGGGATGGCTGGAGCAGACGCTGGGTGGCATCACCGAATCCATCGAGCACGCCATCTTCACCGAGCAGCACGCTCGCATGGACGGGTGGCTGCAGCGGCGCGATCCGCGCGCCAAGCTCGGGATGTTCCTGGCGCTCGTGCTGGCGGCAAGCCTCACCGCATCGGTCGGCGTCCTGGCGGCGATCTACGGGACGATCCTGCTGGCGGCCCGGGCAAGCCGCGTTCCATTCTCGTTCTTCGTGAAACGGGTCTGGCTCGGCATCCCGTTCTTCGCGGGCATCGTCGTGATCCCCGCGATCTTCATGGTCCCCGGGCCCCGGCTGTTCGACCTGGTCCTCGGGCCGCTGCACGTCGCGCCGTCCGACAACGGACTTGCCGGGGCCGTGCTGTTCGTCGCGCGAGTCGGCGTCTCCGTCTCGCTGGCGGTGCTCCTGGTCATGACGACGCCGTGGGCGGACATCCTCAAGAGCCTGCGCTCCGTGCGCGTACCGCAGGTCTTCGTGCTCATCCTGTCGATGACCTATCGCTACATCTTCCTCTTCCTCCACACCACGAACGGGATCCTCCTGGCCCGGAAGAGCCGGGTGGTGGCCCGCACGTCGGGGGCGGAACAGCGGCGCTGGATCAGCGGCACCATGGGCAACCTCATGAGCCGGGCGTTCAAGATGAGCAACGACGTCTACGCCGCCATGCTGGCGCGCGGCTTCTCGGGCGAGATGCGGGCGCTCACGTTCTACCGGATGGCCGCCGCGGACTGGGCAGCCCTCGGCGGCGCGGTGGCGCTCGCGGCCACCGCCGTGCTCTTCGGGCACTTCCTGCCGTGACCGAGAACCCGCTGCCCGGGACCGCCAGCGAGCCGATCTTCGAGCTTTCCGGCGTCCAGTACACCTACAACAACCGGCAGGTCGCGCTCGACGGCATCGACCTCGTGATCCGGCCGGGCGAGCAGGTCGTGCTGCTCGGGGCGAACGGGTCCGGGAAGTCCACCCTCCTCAAGATCCTCGATGGGATCATCGCGCCGACCGGCGGCCGGCTCCGGGCGCTCGGCCTGGACATCGCCGCGGTGGTCGACGGGTTCGACGCGTTCCGCTTCCACCGGGAGGTGGGCCTCGTCTTCCAGGACCCCGACATCCAGCTCTTCAGCGCCACCGTGATGGACGACGTGGCCTTCGGGCCGCTCCAGCTGGGACTCGCGCGCGACGAGGTCGCTGCCCGCTGCGACGAGGCGCTCGGGCTGATGGAGATCCGCCATCTCGCGAACCGGGCGCCGTTCGAGCTTTCCGGGGGCGAGAAGAAGCGGGCGGCCATCGCCTCGGTCCTGTCGCTGCGTCCCCACGTCGTGCTCCTCGACGAGCCCACCGCGGCCCTCGACCCGCGCACGAAGTGGGTGCTCGTGAACCTGATCCGGCGGCTCGGCGAGGCGGGCCGCACCGTCATCACGGCCACCCACGAGCTGGACATCGTCCCGGTCATCGCGGACCGCGTGGTGGTCCTGGGCGAGGACCGGCGCGTCCATGCCGACGGCGCACCCGCCGAGATCCTGGGCAACCGCGACCTGCTGATCGCCGCCAACCTGATCCACGAGCACCTCCACGAGCATGGCGGGATCCGGCACTCGCATCCCCATGCCGCGGACGAGCCGCATGTCGAGGGTCACCTCGTCGACGGTCATCTCGGGCCAGGTGACGTGGAGGCGGACCCGCTGGCTGCCGCGGCGCCGTGGACGCCGCTGGCGGGGATCGTCGACCCGTCGGTTGTCGCGCCCGGGCCCGGCGGACCGGGCTGACCGTGGGTTTCGACGGCCTGGCCGGCCTCGCGCGCGCCATCGCCGCGACGGTGGTTGCCGCTCGCCGGCCGCCGCTCCGGTGCACGGACGAACCGACGCGGCCCGCGCACTGACGCGTCCGATCCTCGTCATCCCGGATCTGCGGCTCCGTGTCGCGGTCCGCAGGATCCGCGTCCCCGACGCCGGGATTCGGCGCCTCGCGGACGAGATGCTTGCCGCGATGCGGGCCGCTCACGGGCTTGGACTTGCCGCGCCCCAGGTCGGTGAGCCGCTTGCCCTCGCGATCATCGAGGTCGAGGGCCGCATGCTCGCGCTCGCGAACCCGGTGCTCCTCCGGGCTTCGGGCGCCCAGCTGGGATGGGAGGGCTGCCTGTCCGTCCCCGGTCGCGTCGCGCGCGTGGCGCGGGCCGCCGAGGTGATCGTGCGGGCGGAGGACCTGGACGGCAACCGGGTGCGCGTTCGACGATCGGGGCTCGAGGCGCGGGCGCTCCTGCACGAGCTCGACCACCTCGCCGGGCGCCTGTATGTCGACCTCGTCCCAGCCGAGCAGATCGTGCTCGTGGAGCGGGACCGCCCGTCGAGCTAGGCGCGGCTGAGCGGGCGCGGCTGGCCGGCGCTCACGGAGCGCCCGTCGCCGACGGGACGGGCGAGGCGCCCGGCGAGCCACCCGGCGATGGGATCACGAGCTTCTGCCCGATGACGATCAGGTTCGGGTTGGTGATGCCGTTGGCGGCCTGGAGCGCCTGGAGCGTGACGCCGAACGATTGGGCGATGCGGCCAAGCTGATCGCCGCGTTGCACAACGTAGACCAGCGGCGTTGCGCCGGGCGTCGGAGCGACGCCGGGCGATGGCGGGACCGGCGCACCCGCGCTCGGCGACGCGCCGCCCGACGCGGCCCCGGGAGTCCCGGAGGAACCGGCCGACGGGGCCGCCGTCGGTCCGGCCGACGGGGCCGGCGAAACGGTGGAGATGCTTCCCGCCGGCAGCGGAATGAGGAGCGGCAGGAGCATGCCGATGGCGAAGCCGCCGGCGCCCACGACGACCAGGATCAGCAGGCCGACGAGGAGCGAGACGAGCGGTGATCGCCGCCGGGGTCGCGCGGCGGCGTCCTCGGGGAGGGGAGGAACGGTGCGGTAGATCGTCCCCGGCATCGGGGAGGCGTCAGCTTCGTCCGCCCCGGGCGCATCCCCCTCGGCGTTGCAGTCCGCGTCACCGGCGGATCCCGCGGCAGCGGTCTCGGGTTCTCCGGGAGCTGCGACCCCGGCTTCCCCGGCGACGGTTGCCGCGGCATCTTCGGCGAGGGCTGCCCCGGTCGCCGCCGGCAGCGTCCCGGCCGCCTCGCCCGGGGCCTCCTCCGTCGCGCCGGGGATTGCCACGGCCGCCTCGCCCGGGGCCTCCTCCGTCGCCGCCGGCAGCGTCCCAGGTGCCTCGCCCGGGGTTGACCCCGCCGCCGGCTGCGCAGGTTCCGCCGCCCCCGGGGTTGCTTCCGTCTCGCCGGGGATCTGTTCCACCGCGGCCGGGCCCTCGTCCGCCGCGCCTCGGGTCGCCGTAAGACCGGCGTCCCCTGTCTCCGTGAGCGCGTCGTCGCGGAACCAGCCGGGCTCTTCACCGGGCGGCAGGCTCCACGACTCCTCGACCCAGGCCGCAGCCTCCGCCTCGGCCGCCGCCTCCGCGGCTTCCGCGGCGTCCGCTCCGAGCGGCGCACGGGGCGCGCTGGCAGGGCCGACACCGGCCTGTCCTCCGGGGCTGGTGCGCCTGTGACCGGGCAGGTGGGGCTTCGCCATCGGGCCGGATTGTACGGGCCGCGCGCGATGGGTGCGGGTCGAGGGTGTCGCTGCCACCGATCGGGGCCGCGGCGAGCGGCCCGTGGGAACGCCGCGTGCTCGCGCGTCGCGCGCGAAGCCGCTCCCCGCCTACCCCGCGTCGGAGATCTCGAAGCGCGCCAGGCGCCGCGCTCCGAGGCCGAACGCCACGACCGTGACGAGGGCAGCCAGGGCCAGCCCGATCGCGGGGGCCACGTCCCCGGCGAGCGAGCCCGCGTCGGGACCCGCGATCCCGGCAGCGGCAGCCAGCCCGTACTCGCGAATCGACAGGAGCCGGGTTCCCGAGAAGAACGACGCGATGAACCCTTCCCAGAGCAGGACGTATCCCAGCCCGACGATGAGCGCTCGTCCCGACCAGACGGAGAGGGTCACGAACACCGCCGTATAGGCGATCACCGCGACCGCCGTTCCACCGAGCATGCCCAGCACGAGGCGCGGAGCATCGAGCCCGACCAGGAGAAGACCCGTCAACAGCGCCGCGGTTCCGCACAGCATCACGCCGCTGATCGCCGCCACGAGCATCTTCGCGAGCACGATCCAGCTGCGGCCAACCGGCCGGGCCAGCAAATGGATCACGGTCCCGTCGTCGATCTCGGCGCCGATTGCCGTCGTGCCCAGGATCAGCGCGACGAGCGGCACCACCGTCGTCATCACGAGCGAGTCGTACAGCTGGCGCAGGTCCTCGGCAGACGCTCCCGATCCGCCGCCAAGGACGAGGATGAGCGCGACACCGACCGGCGACATCGCGAGGAGGCCGACCAGGAGAATCCGGCGGCGCCCCAGGAGCCCCCGAATCGTCACGTCGACGAGCGGGCCGAGGACCGACGCACCGAGCACAGGACCGGACGGGTGGCGCGGCGGCGGTGGCGGCGCGGGCGCCGCGGCCGGCCAGCCCGGCACGGGAGAACGGCCGGGCGACGAAACTCCGCCGCTCACCGTCGCACCAGGTAGTCGAAGACCGACTCGAGCGATTCATCCGCCGGCGCAAGCTCGAAGATCGAGACACCGGCCTCGCGGGCCAGCCCGGGCAGCTCGCGCGTGAACGCCGCGAAGTCGGCGGTGCGAACGTCGAGGCGACCGTCCTCCAGCGCCAGGCCCGACACCATGGGCCGGCCGGCCAGCCGGACTGCCAGCGCCCGGTCGTCCGACGTCCGGAGCGTGAACGAATGCGGCCGATCGGTCATCAACCGGCGAATCTCGCGAAAGTCCCCCGACGCGGCGAGGCGACCCGCAACCACCACGAGCACCCGTTCGGCGACGCGCTCCACCTCCTCCAGGATGTGCGACGAGAAGAGGATCACCCGGCCGGCATCCGCGAACTCCCGGAGCAGGGCCATCATGTGGAGGCGCTGGCGCGGGTCCATCCCGTTGAAGGGCTCGTCGAGCACGAGGACGGCCGGGTCGTGGACGAGCGCGGCCGCCACCTTGGCGCGCTGCCGCATGCCCTTGGAGTACGTGGCCAGCTCGCGGTCCGCGGCCATCGAGAGCTCGACCCGTTCGAGCGCGCGGTCGACGGCACCGCTCCCGAGCGGCAGGCCCTGGAGCTGCGCGCTGAGGCGGACGAACTCGCGGGCCGTGAGATACGGGAAGACCGCCTCGCGCTCGGGGACCAGACCCACGCGCCGGTAGATGGCCGGGTCGCCGAAGGTCGGGCGCCCGTCCACGGTGACGCTGCCCGCCGACGGCCGCAACAGCCCCGCGACCAGGTGGAGCAGGGTGCTCTTGCCGGCCCCGTTCGGGCCCAGGAGACCGGTGACCCCCGGCGCAAGCCCGAAGGTGACGTCGTTGACCGCCACGACGTTCCCGTACCACTTGGCGACCGCATTGACCGAGACCGTGGGCACCGGTGCGGCGTTCGTCATGCCTCGATCCGCCGGTACCGGGCGACGATCACGAGGAGCGTGACGACGGCGACAACGCAGGCGCCCACGGCGAAGACCGCGGGATCGACCCCGGAGTGCGTCAGGCTCGCGTTGCGGCCCGGGACACCGAATAGGGTCGACGCGAGGCCGTCGAGGAGCGCGTACGGATCCAGCAGGGCAACGTAACGGAGCGGGTCGCGCAGCTTGCCCTGGACCACGAGGATCTGCACCACCCCGCTCAGCACGAGGAAGGTCGCCACGATCGCCCCCGCCGAGAAGGCGCGGCGCGGGATGAAGGCCGCGATCGCGAGGGCGATGCCGGAGAAGAAGGCGGCCGCGAGGACGGTGCTCAGCAGGATCGGGAGCACGAGCGGCAGGGCGTCGCCGAGGCCGGCGCCCAGGTCGACGGAGGCGAAGATCATGCCGAGCAGGAGCACGGCCTGCGGCACCAGGAGGACGAGGGCCAGGGCGCACACGAGCGCTCCGTACTTTGCGAGCGCGTAGTCGGTGCGTTCCAGCGCGCGACTGAAGTAGAGCGTCAGGATGTGGCTTCGCTGGTCCCGGCCGAGCAGCTCGGGAGCCTGCGCCGTCACGAAGAACGCCACGAACGTCTGCACATAGGTCAGGTAGTTCTGCGGGGTGATCGGGGTTGCCCGCTCGGCCGCCGGCCCGGCCAGCGCGCGGATGCCGACGGCGAGCACGGCGGGCAGGAGCGTGAGACCCGCCAGCACGAACGGCGCGATCTTCGCCCGCCCGCCCCGCCCGATCCCGAACGTCCACTCGAGCGAGTGGACGAAGAGCGTGGAGATCGCGTGCCGGCGGCCCAGCCGGGGCCCGTCGTAGCCGTGGTAGCCGAGGTCGAAGATCGAGCCCGTCGCGCTGCCCGCGATCAGGTCAGGCGGCTGTGCCATTCGCGCCTTGCTCGTCGACGTCGTCACGGAAGAGGTCCTCGACCCGGTGCCGGGCCGGTTCCACGCGAATCAGCGCGAGGCCACGGGTGGCGGCCACGTCCCGGATCGTGTCGTAGGGCAGCTCGCCCTGGGCCCCGACCAGCACGCGGCGCGGCCCGTCCAGGCGAGCCGGGAACCCGGCCGCCAGGAGATCGGCCGCGAGGTCGGCAGCCCCCTCGTCGACCTCCACGATCAGGGTCCCGGTCCGACCGGTGAAGCTGGCCAGCGACGCGGACCGAAGGAGGTGACCGCCGTCGATCGCGACAACGTGGTCGCAGACGCGCTCGATCTCACCGAGCAGGTGCGAGCAGACCAGGACCGCGATCCCGAACTCGGTCCCGGTCCGGTGCACAAGGTCCAGCATCTCGTCGCGCCCAGCGGGATCGAGGCCGTTCGTCGGCTCGTCGAGGAGAAGCAGGCGCGGGTCGTGCACGAGCGCCTGGGCCAGCTTCACGCGCTGCCGCATCCCGGTGGAGTACCCGCCGATCTGCCGGTAGCGCTCCTCGAAGAGGCCGACGTGGCGGAGGACGTCCGCCGTCCGCTCGCGGGCCGCGATCCGGGGCAGGCCGCTCATCTCGGCGAGATGGGCGACCAGATCGGTCGCCGTGAGGTCGGGCGGGAGGACGTCGTGCTCGGGCATGTATCCAACCCGTTCCCGGATCCGGCGGCCGTGCGCGGCGGTATCCAGGCCCATCACCGAGGCGCGCCCGCTTGTCGGCGCCAGCAGCCCGAGGAGGATCCGCAGCAGGGTGCTCTTGCCGGCCCCGTTGGCACCCACCAGGCCCACGATCCCCGGCTCGATCTCCACGCTCAGCTCATCGAGCGCCAGGACGCCACCGCCGGGGCCCGGATACCGCTTGGTCAGATTCTCGGTGACGATCAGGGGCATGGGCGGAGTGTAGGTCGCGGGGTGCGGGCGGGACGCGCCCCCGCCGGGCCGTATCGAGGTCGCGCGGGGCCGGTGCGCCGCGGCATGGTCAGCTCGGCTGCGCCCACGGTGCGTCCGCCATCCGGTACACGACGTTCCTGCCGTCCTCCACCCGGTACGCGACCGCGATCGGCTGCAGGGTTGCCGCATGCGCGGCCAGGTGAAAGGCGGGGAAGGCACCGGCGTCGGTCTCCAGCGTCCCGATCACGAACGATATGACCTGGCCGTCCGTGGTCCGGAGCGTGAAGCCGTTCACCTGCCCGGCGGGAGCGTCCACCGCGATCACGACCCCCGCGGCCGTCCGGTCCTGGGGCCCGCAGGCAGCCACGCTGAGCCCGATCGCAAGCACGAGCGCCAGCGCCCCCGCGCGGCACGGCAGCCGAGGCACGGGGCAGGAGCAGTTGAGAACCACGTCCGGCACGGTAGCAGGAACCGCGCGGCGCGGCTGCCCGCTGCGCGCTCGGCTCGCACCCGGGCTGACGGCGCCCAGCCGGACACCGAATCGCCATGCGGCGCTGGCGCCGAGCGGCAGGAGTCCCCCGGGCGGGAAGCAAAGGTCCCGGTCCGGGATCTGGGGCTGGACCGACGGCCTGCGCGCGGCCACAATGGCGTCTCGCGCCGGCATTCGACCGGTGGGGGGCTGAGGGCGGGAATCGCCTGACATGGACAGGGAGCCGCGGGCGGGGCGGGGCGGCGCGGGGCAGGGACCGCTCGGGGGCGGCGTCGTCCCGGCGAAGGTCCGGGTGCCCCGGGTCCGGTGGCTGCCGCGCGAGCGCCTGGACAAGCTTCTCCCGCAGCTGTGGCTGTATCGCCTCGGGCTCGTCGTCGCGCCGGCCGGGTCGGGCAAGACGACGCTCCTGGCAGGCTGGGCCGCGATTGCCGACCACCCGGTCGCGTGGTATCGCGCCGAGAGCACCGACGGCAGCGAAACGGCGCTCGTGGGGTACCTGGAGGCTGCCTTCGCCGCGGCCACGAGCGGTCTCCCCCG
>CAZKXK010000043.1:0-12288 GCA_964556585.1 uncultured Anaerolineaceae bacterium | reverse complement strand
TGCGCGGAGGAGCGCCTCGACGCGCGCCCGGACCGTGGGATAGGAGAGGCCGAGCTCCCGCTCCATCTCCTTGAGGTTTCCCTTGGAGCGCAGGAAGCTCTCGAGCAGGGCGAACTGCTCGCGTGAGAGCCGCGCGAAGCGTCCCACGTTGAAATCGCCCTCGAGCGTCGTCGCGCACGATCGGCAGTGAAGCCGCGTGACGGCGAGCTCCCCGCCGCAGATGGGGCACGTGGCGATCGCGTCGTGGGGCATCAGGAGCGATCCTTCTTGGCGCGGGGGTCCGGGCGGACGCAGCCGTCGACGCGGCGTCGCTCGGCGGCCGTGGTCCGGGCAGCCAGGTCACGCCGAATCTCGCTGGCGCCCAAACGGGGGAAGAGGATCCGGTAGTCGTACATGCTGGGTCTCCTCGGGCGTTGTGCAGGTTCGTCGGACGCATCCTGCAACAGGACCGCGAATATGTCAAGCAGAAATTCCACTTTGACAACTTAGCCTTCCATTTGTGAAGTCTGGACGCGCACCGGCCGGAGCATCGGGCCCTGCCCGCGAGCCGCGCAGGGACGCTACGATCCCGCCATGCGGATCAACCGCCTGGCGGGAGAGACGAGCCCGTACCTGCTCCAGCACGCGCACAACCCGGTGGACTGGCATCCCTGGGGTGCGGAGGCGCTGGAGCGGGCGCGCGCCGAGGACCACCCGATCTTCCTGTCGGTCGGTTACTCCGCCTGCCACTGGTGTCACGTGATGGAGCGGGAATCCTTCGAGGATGCAGGCACGGCGGCCTACCTCAACGCGAACTTCGTGAGCATCAAGGTGGATCGCGAGGAGCGGCCGGACCTCGACGCGATCTACATGCGCGCGGTCCAGGCCCTGACCGGGTCCGGCGGATGGCCGATGACCGTCTTCCTGACTCCCGACGGTCGACCGTTCTATGGCGGCACGTACTACCCGAATGCCAGGCGTCACGGGCTGCCCTCCTTCCGCGACGTCCTGGAAGGGGTCTCGGCAGCCTGGCACGACCGGCGTGCCGACATCGAGCGCGCCGCGACGGATCTCGCGTCGTCGCTCGCACCGACGGTGCGCCTCGCCCAGGGGGCCGCGCCGGCCGGGACCGCCATCCTCGACGCGGCCGTGTCCGCGCTGGAGGCAGGCTTCGACGTCGTGGAGGCGGGTTGGGGCGGCCCGATGAAGTTCCCCCAGCCGATGGCTTTGGAGTTCCTGCTGCGCCGTGCCGCGTCCGGCGACGCCCGCGCGCTGCCGCTTGTCCGGCGAACCCTGGACCGGATGGCGACCGGGGGAATCCACGACCAGCTGGGGGGCGGGTTCAGCCGCTACGCCACGGAGCCCACCTGGCTGGTGCCCCACTTCGAGAAGATGCTCTCCGACAACGCCTTGCTCGCGCGCACCTACCTCCACGCCTGGCAGCTGACCCGCGATCGGGCCGACCTGGACGTGGCCTGCTCCACGCTCGACTTCGTGGAGCGCGAGCTGACCCTGCCGGACGGCTTGTTCGCGGCGAGCCTCGATGCGGACACGGACGGCGAGGAGGGTGCGACCTACACCTGGACGTCCGCCGAGATCCGCGATGCGCTGGTTGCAGCCGGCCGGGGGGCGGATGTCGAGCTGTTCGCGACCGGGTTCGACGTGAGCGCGGCCGGGAACTGGGAGGGTCGCACGATCCTCCGGCGGGTAGTCCCGGACGCGGAGCTGGCGGCTCGGACCGGCTCCCCCGAGGACGAGGTTCGGTCGCGCCTCGCCGAGGACCGCCGGGCACTCCTGGTGGCCCGGGACCGGCGGCCCCAGCCCGCCCGCGACGACAAGGCGCTTGCCGGCTGGAACGGGCTGATGCTGGCCGCCTATGCCGACGCGGCGGCAGTCCTCGCGCACCAGCCGGATGCGCTGCTCGCAGGGGCGGGGCAGCGCTACCGGGCGATCGCCGAGCGCGCTGCCGAGCGTCTGCTTGGCGTGCTGGTCGACGAGCGCGGCCGCCTCCGGCGATCCTGGAAGGACGGCCAGGCGCGTCACGCGGGAACGCTCGAGGATCACGCCTGCCTGGCCGACGGACTGCTGGCGCTCCACGAGGCGACGGCGAACGAGCGCTGGTTCACGGCGGCTCGCGACCTGGCGGAGACGATCCTCGCCCACTTCGCCCACCCGGAGGGCGGGTTCTTCGACACGGCCGATGACGCCGAGCGGCTGGTCGCGCGGCCCTGCTCCCTGGAGGACAACGCCCTGCCGTCGGGGAACGCGATGGCGGCCCTCGTGCTCCTCCGGCTGGAGGCGCTGACCGGCGAGGGGCGGTACGCGGACGCGGCCGAAGGCGCCCTGCAGCTGGTCGGGACCGCGCCGGCGCGCTACCCGACGGCGTTCGCCCAATGGCTCCAGGTGCTGGACTGGCGCGCCGGTCCCGTCGACGAGATCGCCCTCGTCGGCGAGCCCGACGACCCGCGGCTCGACGGGCTGCTCGCCGTGGCGCGGGCCGGCTTCCGCCCACGCCAGGTGGTGGCCGTGGCTCCCGACCCGGCGACGAGCGTCGTGCCGCTGATGCAGGCGCGCTTCGCGCTTCGCGGCCAGCCGACTGCGTTCGTCTGCAGGGGCTTCGCGTGCCGGCAGCCGGTCACGGAGCCGGAGGCACTGGCGGCGCTGCTCGTGAACTGATCGGCCGGGTCAGCCGGGCGCGCTCGGCCGCGTCAGCCTCCGGCGCAATCCCCGGCCGCGGCGGGCGTGCCCTGGTGGAAGCGGAGCCGCCATCGATCTCCACGGCGGACCCACACGGACGATCGCCAGGCCTGCCGCGCAGGAGTATCCGGATCGCGGGCGATGCTCCTGTAGGTGACCAACACGACGGTGCGGCTCAGCCGCGTCGCGTCGAAAACGTCGATCGCCACGTCCGCCGGCGACGACACGGCGAGCAGGGCAACGATTGCCTCCCGGTCCCAGCGCCGCCCGCTCGCCCCGACCTCCTCGAACTCGTCGTCGATCAGGTCGGCCAGGCCGCCGGGAACCGCGGAGGCGTCGCGGCGCGCGAGCGCGAGCTCGAAGGCGAGGAGCCGCCCCGCGAGGCTGCTCAGGGTTTCGGCGTCCCGGCCGAGCCGTCCTCGCCGTCGTCGTGGCGCGGGAGCCCGCCGGCCTCCCTGCGTGCGGCCTTGACGCCGCGCCCCAAAGCCTCGCCCCACTTCGGGAGGGTCTTCGGCCCGCGCCAGATCAGCACCACCGCCAGGACGATCAGGAGGACGACCACGGTGTCAAGGCCGAACATGCCCCGCATCGTAGACGAGACGTGCGGTGGCGTCGACGACCGCCTTGCGGCACGAGCGTTCGCCCGCGGCCGTCGTGGGCGTACCCTCGTGCCAGCCGGCCGGGCACAGCCCGCGGCCGCGCCAAAGGAGGCCGACGTGGGTATGCGCGTACCGGACCTGGGGTCGCTCCTCGCCGAGGCGCAGCAGCGGCGGATGGCGCTCGATGCGACCGGCTCGTACTTCGTGACCGACATCGACGCGGCGCACGCGGAGGACTTCGCGAAATCCCTCCTGCTGATGAGCATTCCTCGACGCGGCCAGCCGGACCAGCCGATCTCGATCTACATCAACTCGGGCGGCGGCTCGGTGGGCGACGGGCTGGCGATGATGGAGATGATCAACCGGATGCGACGCCGCTTCGACGTCCGGATCGACACCGCGGTGCTGGGCTACGCGTACTCGATGGGCGCCATCGTCAGCCAGGCCGGCGACCATCGTTCGATGGGCCGATTCGGGACCCTGATGCTGCACTCCACGCAGTGGATCCTCTCCGGTGAGGACGAGCGGATCTTCAGGGACTACCAGGCGCTGTCCGAGCACTACCAGCACACCGTCGCGGACCTCTTCGCGCACCGCACCAGGTACCGCGACTCGGCGTGGTGGCGCCGCTTCATCTGGTCGGGACGCGAGCGCTTCCTGGGGCCCGACGAGTGCCTGGCGCTGGGACTCGTGGACGAGATCCTGGAGCCCACGGACCCGCCGCGCGAGCGGCCGTCGCGGACGTCGACGCTCGAGTCGCCCACGGCTGGGTGAAGGCCGGGGAGCGCCTCGTGATCCAGCCGCCGACGCGGCAGGGATCTCGTTTCGAACGTCCGGTCTGTTTCTCGGCCTGAGCGTATACTCGCCCTCCCGTGGCTCCCCGGTCCGCGTCCGCCGACGATCCGCTCGCCCTGTTCAGCCCGCCCGTCGCGGCGTGGTTCCGGGCCGCCTTCGCGACCCCCACGCCGGCCCAGGCCGCGGGTTGGCCCGCCATCGCCGCCGGCGGACACGTCCTCCTCCATGCCCCGACGGGGAGCGGCAAGACGCTGGCCGCGTTCCTGTGGTGCCTGGACCGCCTGGTCCGGTCACCTGCCCCGCGCGCGGCTGCGGCCGGCGACGCGGGCTCGGTCCGGATCCTGTACGTCAGCCCGCTCAAGGCGCTCACCTACGACGTGGAGCGCAACCTCCGGGCGCCCCTGGCCGGCATCGCGCTGGCGGGCGAACGGCTCGGGAGCCCGGTCCGCGCCATCTCGATCGCCTCGCGGACGGGCGACACGCCGACGGCGGAACGGCGCCTTGTCGCGAAGCACCCACCCGAGATCCTCATCACCACGCCCGAGTCGCTCTACCTGCTGCTGACCTCGCAGGCGCGCGAGGTCCTGCGGGACGTGGAGCACGTGATCATCGACGAGGTCCACGCCGTCGCCGGCACCAAGCGCGGCGCGCACCTGGCCCTGAGCCTCGAACGCCTCGAACGGCTGCGCGCCCCGGGCGCACCGCCATTCCAGCGGATCGGCCTCTCGGCCACCCAGCGCCCGCTTGAGACGATCGGGCGCTTCCTCGCCGGGTGCGGCGAGGGCCGCGGGGTGACGCTGGTCGACGCCGGGACGCGCAAGGCGCTCGAGCTCCAGGTTGTCGTCCCCGTGGAGGATATGCGCCACCTCGGCGAGGCGCTGCTCGCGGAGGACCAGCCGGGGGGCCCGGTGGGCGGAGGCGAGCGGCGGGTAAGCATCTGGCCGGCGATCCACCCGCGCATCCTCGAGCTGATCCGATCCCACCGGAGCACGTTGATCTTCGTCAACAGCAGGCGCCTGGCCGAACGACTGGCGCAACGCCTGAACGAACTGGCCGGCGAGGAGCTGGTCCGCGCGCACCACGGCTCGATCGCCCGCGAGCAGCGGGTCGCGATCGAGGAGGCGCTCAAGGACGGCCGGCTTCCCGCGCTCGTGGCGACCTCGTCGCTCGAGCTGGGGATCGACATGGGGGCGATCGACCTGGTCATCCAGGTCGAGTCGCCGACCTCGGTCGCCCGCGGGCTCCAGCGCGTGGGGCGGGCCGGGCACCACGTCGACGAGGTGAGTCGCGGCGTGATCTTCCCGAAGTACCGGGGCGACCTGCTGGAGTGTGCCGTGGTCGCCGAGCGGATGCGGGAAGGCGCGATCGAGGCCACGCTGATCCCCCGCAACCCGCTCGACGTGCTGGCCCAGCAGCTCGTCGCGATGGCGGTGATGGACCGCTGGTCCGTGGACGACCTGCTGGCCACGGTGACGCGGGCGGCGCCGTTCGAGATGCTCACCCGCGAGGTCCTGGAAGGCGTGCTCGCCATGCTCTCCGGGGCGTACCCCTCCGATGAGTTCGCGGAGCTGAAGCCGCGCGTCGTCTGGGACCGCACCGCCGACACCGTCGAGGGCAGGCGGGACGCGCGCGTCGTGGCGGTCACGTCGGGCGGGACGATCCCGGACCGGGGCCTGTTCGGCGTCTTCGTGGCGGGCGAGGCGGGCACGCCGGGTCGCCGCGTCGGTGAGCTCGACGAGGAGATGGTCTACGAGCTCCGCGCGGGGATGCACGGCGACGTGATCGTGCTGGGGGCCAGCAGCTGGCGGGTCACCGAGATCACCCAGGAGCGCGTCATCGTGGTCCCTGCCCCGGGCGAGCCCGGGAAGCTTCCGTTCTGGAAGGGGGATGCGGTGGGCCGGCCGATCGAGCTGGGCCGCGCGCTGGGGAGCTTCATTCGCGCGGCGGAGGGCGACCTCGCGCGCGGAGCTGCCGGCCGGGCGGTCCTCACGGATCGACTGCGAGAGCGACATCACCTCGACGCGCTGGCCGCCGAGAACCTCGTCGGGTACCTGGAGGACGAGCGGGTGGCAGCCGGTGCCCTGCCGACCGACCGCCGGGTGGTGGTCGAGCGCTTCCGCGATGAGCTGGGTGACTGGCGGCTGGTCCTGCTGACGCCGTTCGGCGGCCGGGTCCACGCTCCCTGGTCGCTGGCGATCGAGGCCCGCCTGCGCGAGCTGCTCGGCCAGGAGGTCGCCTCCATCTGGTCGGACGACGGGATCGCGATCCGCCTGCCGGAGGGCGACCTCGACGGCGTGGAGGAGGCGCTCTTCCCCGACCCGGACGCGGTCGAGGACCTGGTCGTTGCCGCGGTCGGGGGCTCGGCGCTCTTCGCTGCCCGCTTCCGCGAGAACGCCGGCCGGGCGCTTCTCCTGCCGCGTCGCCGGCCGGGCTCCCGCACCCCCCTTTGGCAGCAGCGCCAGCGGGCCGCCGACCTGCTCGCCGTCGCCAGCCGGTACGGGAGCTTCCCGATCCTCGTGGAGACGTACCGCGAGTGCCTGGCGGACGTCTTCGACCTGCCCGCCCTCCGGGACGTGCTGGGCGGGATCGGGCGCCGCGAGATCCGCGTCCATCGCGTGGAGACGCCCGCGGCGACCCCGATGGCCTCGTCGCTCCTGTTCGACTACGTCGCCGCCTACATGTACGAAGGTGACGCGCCGCTCGCGGAGCGCCGTGCCCAGGCCCTCGGGCTCGACCGCGATCTCCTCCGGGAGCTGCTCGGCCAGGAAGAGCTCCGCGAGCTCCTCGACCCGGCCGCGCTCGATGAGACCGAGCAGGGCCTGCAGGCGCTGCGCGACGAGCGGAAGGCGGGCTCCGTCGACCAGGTCGCCGATCTCCTGCGCCGTCTCGGCGATCTCACGGAGGACGAGGTCGCGACCCGGACCCGGGGCGGCCCACCCGCCGCGCACGAATGGCTGGAGGCGCTGGCGGGGGCGCGCCGCGCCGTCGCGGTGCGGATCGGCGGCCTGCCGCGCTGGATCGCGGTGGAGGACGCCGGCCGCTACCGCGATGCCACGGGTGCCCAGCCGCCATCGGGGACACCGATCGCGTTTCTCGGGGCAACCCACGACGCGCTGGGGAGCCTGCTCGCGCGCTGGGCCCGCACCCACGGTCCGTTCCTGGCCCTCGAGCCGGCTCACCGGTGGGGGCTGCCGGTCGGGATCGTGGACGAGGCGCTGGCCCGGCTCGGTGACGCCGGGACGATCCTGCTGGGCGAGTTCCGGCCCGGCGGCGCCCAGCGGGAGTGGTGCGACCCGGAGGTGCTCCGGGTCCTCCGGCGCCGGTCGCTGGCACGCCTGCGGCGAGAGGTCGAAGCGGTCGACGCAACGGTCTTTGCCCGGTTCCTGCCCGCCTGGCAGGGAGTCTCGCCCGTGCCGCCACCCGGGACGGAGCATCCGGCGCCGCTCCGTGGCCAGGCCGCCCTGGAACGGCTCGCCGAGGTCGTCGACCAGCTGGCTGGCGTCCCGATCCCGGCCTCGGTCCTGGAGCGGGACGTCCTGCCGGCGCGTGTCCCCGGTTACCAGCCCCGTCTGCTCGACGAGCTCGGTGCCCTCGGCGAGGTGGCCTGGATCGGCTGTGGATCGCTCGGCCGCGACGACGGCCGGGTCGCGCTCTTCCGCCCCGGCAGGAGCGACGTCCTCCAGGCGGCAGTGGCCACGTCCCGGGACGCGGCCGGCGATTGGGCGGCGGGATCGCGCCAGGCCGCCATTCGCGAGTTCCTGGCGCGGCGCGGCGCCTCCTTCTACCGCGAGATCTTCGCCGCGGCGGGGGGCGGTGCGGACCGCGACGTGCTGGACGCCCTGTGGGACCTGGTCTGGGCCGGCGAGGTGACGAACGACACGTTCGCCCCGCTCCGCGCGCTCCGCTGGAAGCGCCCCGGCCCCGACCGCCGGCCGCGGCCGGGACGGCTCGCCACGCTGGGCCCGCCGGAGGCCGCGGGCCGCTGGTCACGCGTGGAGGCGGGCGGGGAGCCTGCCGAGGAAGCCGGCCGGGCGACCGCGCCGTCCGCCGCCGGCGCCGCACCGTCCGGCGCGACGCGGCAGCTCCACGCGCTGGCGCTCGCCCTGCTGGACCGCCACGGCATCCTGACCCGCGAGGCGGTGCTCGCCGAGGCCGTCGACGGTGGCTTTGCTGGGATCTACCCCGTGCTGCGGGCGCTCGAGGAAGCGGGTCGAATCCGGCGGGGCTACTTCGTCGACGGGCTTGGTGCGGCCCAGTTCGCGCTGGCCGGGGCGATCGACCGCCTCCGCGGGTTCCGTGACCAGGAAGTCGCCGCGCCGCGGGTCGACCTCCTGGCGGCCGCCGACCCCGCCCAGCCGTACGGCGCCGCGCTGGCGTGGCCCCATCGGGACGCGCCGGAGCGCCATCCGGTCCAGAGGGCCGCGGGCGCGTACGTGGCGCTCGTGGGCGGGGCGCCCGTCATCTACCTTGAGCGTGGAGGTCGCGGCCTGGTGACCTTCCCGGCGGCCGATGACGCCGGCCTGCTCGGCTCGGCGCTCGCCGCGCTCCGGATGCTCGTGGTGGACGGCCGGATGCGGGAGCTGGTGGTGCGCCGCGTGGATGGCGAGCCGGTGGGCCCGGCCAGCCCGTGGGCCGACCGCCTGGCGGCGGGCGGTTTCTCGGCCGGCTACCGCGGGATGGCGCTCCACGTGCCGGGGGCCAGCCGGGCGGACGCACGTGCCCGGGGGTGACGCGCGCCGGCGGGCGGCCACCGGCTTGCGCCCGTAGGGCGAACCGGAGCGGGGCCATTGACGCGGCCCCGGACGAGCGGGATGCTTGCGGCTCCGGGGGCGAAGGGAGGCCCGCGATGGCCGGCGCAATGGGCGCGCGCGGACACGACGAGCGGAGCCTGCCGGCCGAGGCGCCGGCTGACGCGGCGACCCTCGAGCCGGGCGGCAGTGCCGGTGCCCCGACCCGTCTCCTGACGATTGCCCAGCTGCTCCAGCTGGCGGTCTACTGGTACGGCCTCGTCTCCGTCATGAACGGCGTCACGATCCTGATCCAGGAGCGGATGCCGTCGCTTGTCCCCGTCTCCGAGGTCGGCCTCATGACCGGCCTGGCCCAGGTGGCCGGCGTCGCGATCGCCGTCGCCGTGCAGCCGACGATCGGGTCGATCAGCGACTACACGATCTCGCGCTGGGGACGGCGCAAGCCCTACATCGTCCTGGGCACCAGCCTCGACATCCTCTTCGTCGTCGGGATCGCGACATCGGGGACGCTGCTCGCCCTGGCCGCGTTCCTGGCGCTCCTCCAGCTCAGCTCCAACTTCGCCCAGGGCCCGTTCCAGGGCTACCTGCCCGACCTCGTGCCGCCCTCCCAGGTGGGCTTCGCGAGCGCGCTCGTGGGCGTCATGCAGATTCTCGGGACGGTGGGCGGGATCCTCACGATCACGGTCGGCAGGCAGCTGGCCGGCAGCTACGTGGCCCCCACGATCGCGCTCGGGCTGGTCGAGTTCCTGACCATGGTCGTGCTGGTCTTCCGCCTCGACGAGGGTCGTCGGGCGAAGCCACGCGGCGGCCGCTCCTGGCGGGCCATCGCGGCCGAAGCCTGGGGGACCGACATCCTGGCGGACCGGAGCTTCGTGTTCCTCGTGGCGTCCCGCTTCTTCATCATGGGGGGAACGGCCTTCCTGCTCGCCCTCGCGGTCCGCTACTTCGAGCGATCGCAGTCCCTCGACCTCGCCGAGCGGACCCTCTGGATCAACCTGATGACGGTCGCGGTGGCCCTCACGACGGTCGCCGCCACGCTGCCGTCCGCGCGAATCTCGGACCGCGTGGGCCGCAAGCCGGTCATCTACGCCGCGTGCGCGACGGGCGCGGTGGGGATGGCGATCATCGCGGTCGCTCCGACGCCGCTGCTCTCGCTGCCCGGGGCGATCCTCGTCGGCGCCGGGGCGGGCACCTTCCTCGCGGTTGACTGGGCGCTCATCACGGATCTCGTGCCGAAGGCGTCGGCGGGCCGCTACATGGGGATCAGCAACGTCGCCACGGCCACCAATGGTCTCGTGGCCGGAATCGTGGGCGGGGTCTTCGTCGATGTCTTCTACGGCCTGGGGAACCCCGGCGGCGGTCCGCGCGCGGCCTATCTCTTCTCGATCCTCGTCTTCGGGATCGGGGCGCTGCTGCTCCGCAGCGTCGTGGAACCGCGGGAGCGCGCAGCCTAGGTCCGCGCGTCGCCCGGAGGAGCAGACGAAGGCGACAGGCCGAAGGCGCCCCGGACTCCCGCCACGATCGTCGCCGGCCGGCGGAGGGCCGCGAGCCCGTCCCGGGCCCAGGCCCGCCACGTCGCGGGCCGCAGGAACCAAACGGGGTCCGGCCGGAGCCAGATGGAGGGAACGAGCGCCCACAGGTACACGAGGTAGTCGAGCCGCGCCGGCCTGGGGATCGCGAACAGGACGGTGAGCTGGACAATCGTCAGCGGAAGGGTCGCGAGAGTCAGCAGCCCGGCGATCGCCAGGAAGAGCACCCCGTGCAGGCGTGCCCGCGGGGCCAGGATCCCGAGGAAGACGGCCGGGACCCACTTGATGGTGGTCGCGAGCGCCCAGAAGAGACCGGCCGTCCGTGGGCCGGCGAAGCGGGCGCCCCACAGCACGAGCACGAGGATCAGGTTGATGTTGCCGGTGTCGAGGTTGGCGAAGGCGGGGAAGGCAAGCACGACCGCCACGGCCGCCGTCGCGAGCGGGCGGCGCCGGTAGGCCCACGCGACCGTCCAGAGGAGGAGCAGGATCGTCCCTCCGCGCCAGATGAACCAGGCGACGTCCCACGGCAGCAATGCCCACGGCGCGAAGGCGGGGAGCAGCCATGGTGCGTAGACGTAGGGCATGAATGGGCTCGCCGGATGGTACGGATCGCCGCCGTTGATCCAGATCCGGACGGCGGCCCAGTAGGCGCGGGCGTCCACGCCGCCGAGCTCCCCCCGCGCGAACATCCCGGCCAGGCCGATGCCCCCCGCGAGGGCGAGCAGGAAGATCGCCAGCAGTCGGCGCCGATCGTGGAGCCGGGAGAACTGGCGTCGCAGGGACCGGCGGTAGACGTTGCCCCGTCGCCGGGTCGGGTCGTCCACCAGCCCGGCCACGAGATCCGCCGCCCGTCCGGATGCCATGCCCGGGAGTATCGCATCGCGCCGAAACCCCGGCGTCGCCCGCCGGGATGGGGTCAGGCCGGCCCGGTCCTCGGGCGGAGGGGGCCCCGGGCCGTGGTCGGGAGCTCGCCCGTCCCGGGTGCCGTGTCCGCTCGCGCTCGGCGCAGGTAGCGCCGGACGGTCGTTCGGTATCGTGCCGGGAGGTCCCATCGGCAACGGCAGAGCCCTCTCGGACAACCGTCGTGGGGGAGCCGGGGGACACGGAGCTCGGCCGTGATCCGGAGGATGTGGCCGTTGTCGGCGCGGCAGGTATCGCAGCAGGCCGCCCCGACAAGCTCGGCCTCACGCGCGATCTCCGCGATTCCGCGCAGCTCCGCCGCCGTCGCGTCCCAATGGAGCTTGAGGATCCCCTCCGGGGGTGGCACCGGCGAGCCCGCCACCCGGTACAGGACAAGCGCCTGCGCACGCCGGATCCGCGAGGCATCCTCCCATCGCCGCTCCCGCCTGGCCGCCCGGAAGGACTGCTCGACGGTGCCCAGGTAGAGCGTCCGGCAGCCCTCGACAACCTGGTCGGAGACCTCGGCGGCGCCCAGGCGGGCCGTCCGGTCCGCTGGTGCTCCGGCGGCGGCCGCGAGCTTGAGCCAGCGAGCGCGGTCGCGGTTCAGCCGTCCGGCACTGGCGACCCGTCGGCGCTCGGCCTGGAACACCGGGACGGCCGCTTCCGTCAGGTAGACGGTCCGCCCGTCGGCGCGCTTGACGATGATCCGCTGGTGGCAGCGCGCGCAGCGCTGCGACGAGACGGGCGCCGGCTGCAACAGGACGGCGCAGTACGGGCACGTGGCGGTAGCCAGCGCCGGCGCCGCCTTCCTGCCCGCGGCCGACCGCGTGGAGACCGGGCGACCGGCCCCGGTGGCCCGCGGATGGGTCCGCTTGGTGCGCTCGCTCGCGCGCCCGGACTCGGCGGGATCGGGGGGCGCCGTCCGGCGGCGCGACTGGCCAGCTCCCGCGACGGGTCTGCCCCCGGCGCCGGTGTCGCTCCCCGCGCCGGGGTCGCCCGTCGAGTCCGAATCGGCCGGCATGACGGCGTCGCTCGGCGGGG
>CAZKXK010000042.1:0-12487 GCA_964556585.1 uncultured Anaerolineaceae bacterium | reverse complement strand
CTCGAGGACCTGGGCGCCCTTGACGGTGTCGTGGGCGATCAGGCTGCGGTCGAGCGGCGCGATCGACTGGAAGAACTCCCAGTTGGGACGCTCCGCGTCACGGTGCTCGGCGGCCGGCTCGAGGTTGATGGACTTGTGCTTGATCTCGGTCTTGCTCTTGGCCGGGCACACGTCCACGCAGACGCCGCAGCCGGTGCAATCGTCCGGAGCCACCTGGATCGTCAGGCGGTGGTCAAGCAGGTCGCGGGACTTGAACTCCTTGGACTGGAAGCCGGCCGGCGCCCCCTCGATGGCGGCCGCCGGGAAGACCTTCATCCGGATCGCGGCGTGCGGGCAGACCATCGCGCACTTGCCGCAATCGATGCAGATCGCGGGATCCCAGATCGGGAGCTCCAGGGCGATGGCCCGCTTCTCGTATTTGGTCGTGCCCAGCGGGTACGTCCCGTCGATCGGGAAGGCCGAGACCGGAAGCTGGTCGCCGCCGCCGGCCATGAGGACGGCGGTCACGTTCTTGACGAAGTCCGGGGCGCTGTCGGGCACGACGGGCGGAAGCGCATGGCCGGTCCCGGCCGCGCCGAGCGTGACGTGGCCCAGGCGCGCGATCGAGGCGTCGATGGCGGCGTAGTTGCGGTCGACGACCGCCTGGCCGCGCTTGATGTAGGTCTTGTTGACGAACTCCTTGATCCGCTCGATCGCCTCGGCGGACGGCAGCACGCCGGACAGATGGAAGAAGCAGGGCTGCATGATCGTGTTGATCCGGCTGCCCATGCCCGTCTCGGCGGCCACGGCGAGGGCGTCGATGACCCAGAAGTCGATCTTCTTGTCGACCAGGAGCTTCTGGACGTCGGCTGACAGGTGATCCCAGATCTCGGCGGGCCCATACGGCGAGTTGAGGAGGAACGTCGCGCCGGGCTTCGCGAAGTCGAGGATCTTGATCTTGTCGAGGAGCCCGAACTGGTGGCAGGCGATGAAGTCGGCGGCGTCGATCAGGTAGGCCGATCGCGTGGGCACGGGGCCGAAGCGCAGGTGCGAGACGGTGGTCCCGCCCGACTTCTTGGAGTCGTACACGAAGTAGCCCTGGGCGAAGAGGTCCGTGCCTTCGCCGATGATCTTCACCGAGGCGTGGTTCGCGCCGACCGTGCCGTCGGAGCCGAGGCCGAAGAAGAGCGCCTCCACCTCGCCCGCGGGGCGCGGCGTGCGGTAGTCGACGTCGATCGGCAGGCTGAGATGCGTGACGTCGTCGTAGATGCCGACCGTGAAGTGGCGCTTGGGCCGGGCCGCCGACAGCTCGTCGAAGACGGGCCGGATCATGCCCGGGGTGACTTCCTTCGACGACAGGCCGTACCGGCCGCCGATCACGCGCGGCATCGCCGCGAACGGGGGCGCGTCGGAGTCCATCCGCTCGCTGAGCGCGGTCACGACGGCCTGGTAGAACGGCTCGCCGACGGCGCCCGGCTCCTTGGTCCGGTCGAGGACCGCGATCGCCTTGACGGTGGCCGGGAGCGCGGCGAGGAGCGCATCCGTCGGGAACGGCTGGAAGAGCCGGACCACGAGCACGCCGACCTTCTGGCCAATTGCGTTGAGGGCGTCGACGGTCTCCTGCACCGCGCCGGCGGCGGAGCCCATGATCACGATGACGCGGTCGGCATCCGGAGCACCGTGGTAATCCACGATGCCGTAGCGGCGGCCGGTCTGCTGGGCGAGCTCGGCCATCACCTCGGTCACGATGCCCGGCACGGCGTCGTAGAACCGGTTCCCCGCCTCGCGAGCCTGGAAGAAGGCGTCCGGGTTCTGCGCCGTCCCGCGGACGACCGGGGCATCGGGGGTCATGCCGCGGGCGCGGAAGGCCAGCACGTCGTCGTCGCGGATGAGCGAACGGATGACGTCCTCATCGATGAGGGCGATCTTGTTGATCTCGTGCGACGTGCGGAACCCGTCGAAGAAGTGGAGGAACGGGATCCGCGACCGGAGCGTGGCCGCGTGCGCGACGAGCGCGAAGTCGTGGGCCTCCTGGACGGAGCCGGCGGCCAGCATCGCCCAGCCGGCGGCCCGCGCATGCATGACGTCGCTGTGGTCGCCGTAGATCGACAGGGCGTGCGTGGCCAGCGTGCGGGCCGCGACGTGGATGACCGTGGGCGTCAGCTCGCCCGCGATCTTGAACATGTTCGGGATCATGAGGAGCAGGCCCTGGGAGGCCGTGAAGGTCGTGCTCAGCGCGCCCTTCTGCAGCGCCCCGTGGAGCGCGCCGGCCGCGCCGCCCTCGGACTGCATCTCGACGACGTCGGGAACCTTGCCCCACAGGTTCGGCTTCCCGGCCGCGGCCCAGTCGTCCGCGTGCTCCGCCATCGGCGAGGCGGGCGTGATCGGGAAGATCGAGATCACCTCGCTCACCGCGTAGGCGATCCGTGACGCGGCCTCGTTGCCGTCCATGCACTCGAAGACCTGGCCACGGGCCCGGGCATCGCCTGGCGCGGGGGCGGCACCGGGTGCGGCGAGGGGCCGCTCCGGGGGCGTCTGAAGGGTCATGCTGGACCTCCGATTGTCCGAAGGCGACTGGCAAGACTGCCGCCTTCGACGTGTTTCAGGATTGTCGCGCCGATGCCCGCGTCGCGGGCCTCCCGGGCCTCATCGGCACCCAGGTACGCGGCGAGAACGACGATGTGGTTCCGGGGCGTCACGCCATCGAGGGCATCCGCAACCGCCTGCCAGCCGCCCCGCAGCGCGCCGTCGACGAGGACGAGGTCGGGCGCGCAGGTCCGCGCCGCCAGGGCCGCGGATCCGGCCGACCGGACCTCGCCGACGACGGCGAAGCCGTGCCGGTTCAGGTGCGCGGCGAGCGCATCGGACGAGCCCACGTGGTCGCTCACGATGAGAAGCCGGCGCACCGGCTGGGGAGGGGCTGGGACCATGTTCGTAGCGTCGTCCCGGGCCTTCCGACCGGGCACCCCCGCACCGGCCCCAAGAAGGGGGCCATTCGGCCCTGCCAACCGTCGCGATCTGCGGACCACACTGCCGAGCGTGGTGGACGCCGCAGGGGACGCGCGGTGTCCACCACTATCTGTGTCGGGCCCCTGGGGCGTGGCACGGGGGCGGCTTCCGGGCGGCAGCCAGCACCCCGCCCGCGACCGGCTCTGCCGTCCTACAGGTAGTGGGTGCGCCGCGCCTGCGCGGTCAGCTCGTCGCGGAAGTCGGGGTGCGCGATCGCGATGAGGGCCGCCGCCCGCTCGCGGATCGACTTCCCGTAGAGCTCCGCGATGCCCCACTCGGTCACGATCGTCCGGACGTGCGCGCGCGTCGTCACGACGCCCGCCCCCTCGGCGAGGAATGGCGTGATCCGC
Organism: uncultured Anaerolineaceae bacterium; assembly: GCA_964556585.1. Lineage (GTDB taxonomy): Bacteria > Chloroflexota > Limnocylindria > Limnocylindrales > CSP1-4 > CTSoil-043. Next base: position 9,149 of record CAZKXK010000042.1, on the reverse strand, counting down.
GAGACCGTTCCCCCGGCCGCCGTCGATGGAAGCGCGATGATCGCGCGGCCCTCCGCGGCGAGGGCTGCCCCACGGATGAAGTCCATCTGGCCGCCGACTCCGCTGTAGAGACGCCAGCCGATCGAGTCGGCGCAGACCTGGCCGGTCAGGTCGATCGCGATCGCCGAGTTGATGGCGGTCATCCGGCGGAAGCTGCGGATCACGTGGGTGTCGTTCGTGAAGTCGCAGGCGCGCATCTCGACCATGGGGTTGTCGTGGGCGAACCGGTAGAGCTTCTCGGTTCCCATCATGAAGGTGGCCACGATCTTGCCGCGGTTGCGCTCCTTGGCCAGCCCCGTCACTGCGCCCGCCTCCACGAGGTCGACGACCGGGTCGGTCATCAGCTCCGTGTGGATGCCCAGGTCATGCTTGTCGCGCAGGAACAGCGCGACCGCGTTGGGGATGGCCCCGATCCCCATCTGGAGCGTCGCGCCGTCCGGGACCATCTCCGCGACGAACTCGCCGATCCGGCGCTCCACGGGGTCGATCTCGCCGGCCGGCACCAGGTAGGGCGGCACCGCCACCTCGACCGCGTAATCGATCCGCGAGACGTGGATGAAGCTCTCACCCAGCGTCCGCGGCATCGCCGCGTTGAGCTGGACGATCACGGTCTTCGCGGATCGGATCGCGGCCTGCATCGCCTCGACGGCCGTCCCGAGCGAGCAATACCCATGCTCGTCCGGCATCGAGACGTTGCAGAGCACCGCGTCGAGCGGAAGCAGGCCCGCATCGAACAGGTGTGGCACGTCCGACAGGAAGACGGGCACGAAGTCGGCCCGGCCCTCGTTCACGGCGGCGCGGGCATTCGGGCCGATGAAGAGCGCCGTGTGGCGGAAGTGGCCGGCCATCTCCGGGGCCAGGTGCGGGCCGGGCCCCTCGATGTGGAGGTGGACGATCTCCACGTCGCGCAGCTCGGGGGCACGCTCGACCAGCGCGTCGAGCAGGACGGACGGTGCGGCGGCAGCACACTGGACGTAGACCCGGTCGCCCGAGCGGATGGCCTCGGCGGCCTCGGCGGCGCTGACAAGCTTCATGGCCGGCGTCTATGAACCGCTGCGACGCATCGAGGCGGGAGTCCGCGCGCTACGTGCCCGAGCCGGGAAGCCGGTGCTTGGCGACGAAGGCCGCCGCCTGGGCGCGCCGCTGCAGGTTCAGCTTCGAGAGGATCGAGCTGACGTAGTTCTTGACCGTCTTGTCGGACAGGAAGACCTCGGAGGCGATCTCCTTGTTCGTCTTCCCCTCGGCCACGAGCTGGAGGATCTTCTGCTCCTGGGCGGTCAGCTGGGCGAGCTCGTCGGTGTAGGTCCCCGACGCGATCCGCCGGACCCGCTCCAGGACCTTCTCCGTCACCGCCGGGTCGAGGAGCGACTCGCCGCGTCCGACGGCCTCCAGGGCGCTCACGAGATCGCGGGCCCGGACCTGCTTGAGGAGGTACCCCGAGGCACCCGCGATGATCGCCGAGAGGACCGCCTCCTCGTCGGGGTAGCTGGTCAGCATCACGACCCGCGTCGCGGGCAGCTCCGCCCTGATCTCGCGGCACGCCTCGATGCCGGATCCGTCCGGGAGGCGGACGTCCATGATCACGAGGTCCGGCTGGAAGCGGCGCGCCGCGTCGAGGGCTTCCTCGACCGTGCCGGCCTCCGCGACGACCTGGAACTTCTCGCGGCGGTCGATGAGCGCCACGAGGCCCTGGCGCACGACCTCGTGGTCGTCCACGACGAGCAGGCGAAGGGGACGCTGTTCGGGCTGCTCCGTCATGGTCGAGGTGGGCCTCCGTTCCGGTTCACGCCCGCGGATCGTCCTCTGTCTCGCCGACCGAGGGGTCACGGGGAACATGGGCGATGATACGCGTCCCGCGATCGGGTGAGCTTTCGATGCCGAGCGTCCCGCCGATGCCGGTGGTCCGGGCGTCCATGTTGGCAAGACCCAGGTGCCCGAGACCGCGCGGGGCATCCGGATCGAAACCGACGCCGTTGTCGCTGACCGTGACGGTGATCCCGTCCCCGTCGCTCGCGACCAGCACCTCCGCCCGGGTTGCCCGGGCGTGCCGCGCGATGTTGCTGAGCGCTTCGCGCACCACCGAGAGGACCTCCAGCGTGCGCTCCGGGCCCAGCGAGTTGGCGTCCGCCTCCGCGCCCGCACGCAGCTCCACGTCGACCATCGTGTTGACGCGGAACTCGTCGGCGAGGGCAGCCAGCCCTTCGACCATCTCCACCCCGTCGAGCAGCTGGGGACGGAGCCCGAAGATGAAGTTGCGGATGTCCCGGATCGTCTGGTCGAGGCTCTCGATGGCCCGCTCGACGCGCCGGCTCGCCTCGGCGGGCTCCTCCACCATCAGGTCCGGGACGTCCTCCAGGGAGAGGCCGACGGCGTAGATCGACTGGATCACGCCGTCGTGGAGATCGCGGCCGATCCGCTCGCGCTCCTCGACGACCGCGAGCCGCTGCACCTGGTCGTGGAGGCGGGCATTCTCCATCGCGATCGCCGCGTGGCCGGCGAAGAGCTCCACGATCTGCTGATCCGCCTCGCTGAACCCGCCGACCTTCTCCGCCAGGTAGAGGTTGCCGATGGTTCGGCCGTGGATGGTCACCGGCACGCCGAGGAACGCGTGCATCTCCGGGTGGTGGGCCGGGAAGCCGTAGCGCCGGGGATCCTCCATCAGGTCCGCGATCCGGTACGACCGGTTCTCGCGGATGATCAGCCCCAGGATCCCGTGGCCGCGCGGGGGTGCCCCGATCCGGGACCGGTCCAGGCGCGACATCCCGCTCGTGATGAACTCCTCGATGACGCCCTCCGCGTCGACGATCCCGAGGGCGGCGTAGCTCGCCCCAACCAGCTCGCGCACGCGATCCACGATGACCTGGAGGATGCGGTCGAGGGACAGGACTGCCGCCATGGCGCGGATCGACGCGTCGAACGCGGCCAGCCGCTGATCAGGGAAGCCGGCGGCCGTCGTGGCCGACTCGACGTCGGGCGCGGTGGCGCGTGGGAAGGTCCCATCGGCCCCCCCGAGGCCGAGGCTCGGAGCAGGCCCGTCAGGATCGGCGGCGCGAGGCGCGGCGGCGTCGGTCACAGTCGCGAGGGTAACAGGCGGAGGCACGCGGCGCCGACCGCGGCGTGAACCACGGCCTGAACGGTGGTCGGCACGAACCCGGTTGGGCCCGACGAACCCGCCACGCCCCGGGTTGCCGGCGACACGAGCCCCACGACTCCGGCTCCACCGTGCACGCATGCGCATATGTTTTGCCCCTCGGACCCGCCCGAATGTGACAAATGCCCCATCGGGAGCGAGCCCCCGGGCAGGTAGCATGCCGCCCCATGAACGGCGTGGGGAACCGCGACGCGTCCGGGCCTGCCACCCCGGCCACCCGGCGCATGGCGACGGCCCTCGCACCGAGGTACCCGGGCGGGTAGCGAACGTCATCCCGGCGATCCGCAGGAGGCCGCGGAGACCGATGTCCCGAATCGAGACGATCCTGCTCGCGACCGATGCCTCGCGCGCGTCCCACGCAGCCGAGGAGCAGGCGATCGAGCTGGCGGCGCGGCTGGGCAGCCGGTTGATCGTGGTCTCCGCGTGCTCCGGTTCGCCCGAGGTCCGATCCGCGCGCGTCCTCGCGGTGGAGCGCGTCGCCCAGCGCGCGCGCGCGGCGGGCGCCATCGCGGCCGCCATGACCTGGGATGGCGACGCCGGCGAATCGATCGTGGAGGCCGCCGCCGCCGAGCACGCGGACCTGATCGTCGTGGGCACGCACGAGCGCGGCGCGGTCGGGCGACTCTTCCTGGGCAGCGTCTCCGACCACGTGGTCCGGCATGCCGGGTGCCCGGTCATGGTGGTGCGACCGACGCACGTCCTCTCCAGCCCGTCGAGCTGACCCGCCAGCCCGGCGCGGTGGCTGGCACTCCCCTACTTCGTGTACATCCCCTCCGGGTCCAGCTCGTCGCGGATGAGCCGAAGCTCCTCCTCCGTCGGCACCGGCGTGGGAGCCAGCGAGGCGGAAACGTGCGGCGTCCAGCCGAGCGTCGCGCGGACTTCGTCGAGCGTGGCGCCCGGATGGAGGAAGTCCAGGCGCATCTCGCCGGTCTCGTCGAAGTGCCAGATCCCGAGGTCCGTGACCACGACGGATGGGCCCCGGCCCAGCCAGCCCTGCTCGCGCCGGATCCGCTCGGACTTCTCCGCGCCGCCGAGGTTCCCCGGCGAGGTCCGGAAGTCGATCTGGTCGACGAACGAGCGCGCGGATTGGCGCATGATCACGAAGATCTGGCGCGCGTTGATGGCGATCTCGCAGGCGCCGCCCGACCCGGGCAGCCGGGTCCTCGGTCGCGTGTAGTCCCCGATCACGGTGGTGTTGATGTTGCCGAACCGATCGATCTGGGCGGCGCCCAGGAAGCCCACGTCGATCAGGCCGCCCTGCAGGTAGTAGGCGAACAGCTCCCACATGCTCGTGACGGCCGTGGCTCCGGTCACGATGGTGGGATCGCCGATCGAGAGCGGCAGACGCGCCGGCCGAGCCCCGAAGACGCCGGCCTCGTAGACCAGCTCCATGTCGGGGGCGACGGTCCGCTTCGCCAGATTGACCGCGATGTTCGGGAGGCCGACGCCGACGAAGCAGACGCGCTGGCCGGCCAGCTCCCGGGCGGCGGCGACGATCATCATCTCGGACTTCGTGAAGACGATCCCGGCCTCCACCCCCGCGCGGCGTTCCGCATCCATCAGCGGTACTCCCCGTAGTCGACCACGCCGGAGGGCGCGGAACCGCTGGGCCGGAGCGAGTCGAGGCGCTCCTGGCCGAGCTTCTCGGCGTACGCCGCGCGGCCGTCGAGGCCGTAGACCCACTCGCGGAGCCACGCGTCGGTGGCGGCGGGGTCCCGGCTGATCGGGTCCCAGTCCCGGTAGAAGCGGTTGTCCCGGTCGTAGCGTCCCTGGACGTAGGACGGGTGGGCACCCCATGGTTCCACCACCACGGCATCGACGACGATACCGGGCACGATGGTCCGGTTGGGATCCGCCCGGATCACGGCCTCGTCGACCAGCTCCTCTACGACCACGATCACCCGCCGCGCCGCGAACGCCGCCTCTTTCTGGCAGCCGAGGAGTCCCCACACCTGCGTGTTGCCGGCTGCGTCCGCGCGCTGGGCATGGATCACCGTGACATCGGGCTTGAGCGGCGGCACCGCGTAGACGGTGCCGTCCCCGTAGGGGCTCGCGATCGGCCGGATCAGCGGGTTCACCCGCGGCAGGTCCGTCTCGAAGTAGGACCGCAGCGGCATGAAGGGGAGGTTCGCCGCACCGGCCGTGTAGCGCGCCACCATCCCGAAGTGGCTGTACTCCTCCAGCTCCAGCGAGGTGTCGGCGCCCTCGGTGACGCGCCGAATGGCGTTCAGTCCGCCCACACCGGGATTGCCGAGCCAGCTGAAGATCAGCTTGCGGGCGACGCCGGCCGCCACCATCTGGTCGTAGATCAGGTCCGGCGTCATCCGCGCGAGCACGAGGTCACGGCGGCGCTGCCGGATGATCTCGTGACCCGCGGCAAAGCTGATCAGGTGGGTGAAGCCCTCGATCGCGACCGTATCCCCGTCGCGGACGAGCGCGGCGATGGCGTCGCGCATGGTGGCGACCTTGGAGCCGGACATCGGGAGCCTCAGCGGCCGGCGACGGCGGCGACGGCCTCCGCGAAGACCCGGCAGCCCGAGGCGGTCTCTCGCTCGGTGATCACGAGCGGGGGCGAGATCCGCACGACGTCATCCCCGGCCGTGAGCACCATCAGCCCGCGTTGGAACGCGGCGTGCTCCACGGCCGCTGCCGTGGCGCCCGAGTCGAACTGGACGCCGACGAGGAGGCCCTTTCCCCGCACGTCCCGGACATGATCCGGGAACGCTGCCAGGAGCGGCCGCAGCGCCGCCTGGACCTGCTCGCCGCGCTCGGCCGCGTTCTCGATCAGGCCGTCCTCGAGGAGCGCGATCGTGGCCAACGCCGCCGCGCAGCTCACCGGGTTGCCGCCGAAGGTGGAGCCGTGCGCTCCGGCCGACCACGTCATCAGGTGCTCCCGGGCGATCATCGCGCCGATCGGCATCCCGGAGGCCAGGCCCTTGGCGGTCAGGATCACGTCCGGCTCGACGCCCCAGTGCTGGATGGCCCACATCCGCCCGGTCCGGCCCATGCCGGTCTGCACCTCGTCGGCCACGAGCAGGATCCCGTGCTGATCGCAGATCCGACGCAGGCGGGGCAGGAACTCGTCGTCCGGGACCACGATCCCGCCCTCGCCCTGGATCGGCTCGACGACGATCGCCGCGACCTCGTTCGCGGGCACGAGGCGATGGAAGACGCGCTGCTCGAGCTCGTCGAGGCCCGCCGACCCGAAGGGCACGTGGTAGACGCCCGGCAGCAGCGGCCCGAAGTGGGCGTGGTACTTCGCCTTCGAGGCGGTGAGGCTGACGCTCCCGTACGTGCGCCCGTGGAAGCCACCCAGGAAGCTGACCACGTAGGGGCGCCCGGTCGAATAGCGGGCCAGCTTGATCGCGGCCTCCACGACCTCGGTCCCCGAGTTGCCCAGGAACACCCGGCTGGGGCCGTGAATGGGCGCGATCCGCTCCAGCTCCGCCGCGAGGTGCGCGTAGATCGGCAGGTAGAAGTCCGAGGCGCTGTAGTGGAGCAGCTCCCCGGCCTGCTGGGCGATCGCCGCCACGACGCGCGGGTGCGCGTGGCCGGTCACGTTGACCGCGATCCCGGCGCAGAAGTCGAGGAACCGGTTCCCGTCGATGTCCTCGATGACCGACCCGCGCCCGCGAACGGGAACGATCGGGTAGGCCCGCGGCAGCGACGGCGACGTGTAGCGCTCGTCGAAGGCGATGTGGGCGCGGGCCTTCGGGCCGGGTAGCTCGGTCACGAGGTGGGGCGCATCGAACCCCGCGTCCGGGACCGCCGACGCGTCGACCGGATCGACATCGCGGACCGCCACGTGGCTCATCGTGTACCTCCCGGCGACGGCGGGCATCCGGCCGCGGACGGGCTCCGGGGTCGGACGCATAGAAAGTATGCAGACTGGATACCGGGAGTATAGCCGGGCGAGAAGTGGCCGCGGGTGGTCAGTCGACGACGGTGTGGCTCTGCTCGCGCAGGAACTGGGCCGGGTAGTACATCGAGAGACCGGCCTTGCCGGTGCTGCCCGACGCCTTCCAGCCGCCGAACGGCTGGACGCCGGGCCACGCGCCGGTCGTCGCGCCCGCGCGCCGGTTCACGTAGACCGCGCCCGCCTCGATGCGATCGAGGAACTGCTCGACCTCGCCCGGATCCTTGCTGTAGACGCCGGCCGTCAGGCCGAACGGACTCTCGTTCGCGAGCGCGATCGCCTCGTCGAGCGAATCGACCGCGGCGACGGCGGTCAGCGGCACGAACAGCTCGTCCGCGAAGAGCCGGTGCGCGGCCGGGACCTCCACGACGGTCGGCTCGACGTAGAAGCCGTGGCCGAGATCTCCATCGGTCAGGTGCTCTCCCCCCACGAGGACGCGGCCGTCCCGGCGTGCCTCCGCCACGGCCTGCTGGTGGCGCTGCACCGCGCTCGCGTCGATCAGCGGGCCAAGCCAGTTCTCGCGCTTCAACGGATCGCCGATCGTGATCTTCTCCGTCTTCTGGGCCAGCAGCCGGACGAGCTCGTCATGGACCGGCCGCTCCACGTACACCCGGCTGTTGGCGGAGCATTTCTGCCCGCCGTAGCCGAAGGCCGACCTCATGATTCCCTCGGCCGCCTCCTCGAGATCCGCGCGAGCCGTGACGATGGCCGGGTTCTTGCCGCCCATCTCCACGATGCAGGGCCGTGGGAACCGCGTGGAGAAGCGCTGGAAGAGCGCGAAGCCGACTTCGAACGAGCCCGTGAACACGATCCCGTCGACGCCGGGGTTGTCCTGGAGCTCCTGGCCCACCGTGGCGCCCGGGCCCATGATCAGGTTGAAGACACCGGCCGGGATGCCCGCGTCCGAGAGCGCCTCCGCCAGCAGGGATCCGGTCATGGCGCCGGCCGAGGCGGGCTTGAAGACGACGGTGTTGCCACCGGCGAGGGCGCCTGCCGTCGGTCCCGCGGCGAGCGCAATCGGGAAGTTGAACGGGCTGATGACGGCGAATACCCCGAACGGACGGAGGATGGAGCGGGTGTGGACCGCCGGGTCCCCCAGGTTGTCCATGGGGTGGTCATAGCCGTCGTTGCGCTCGAAGACGTCCGCGTAATAGCGCAGGAGATCGGCCGCTTCCTCGACCTCGCCGAGCGCCTCGAGACGGTTCTTGCCGACCTCGATCGCCATGACGGCCGCGTACTCCATCTGCCGTTCGGAGATCAGCTCGGCCGCGCGCCGCAGGATGGCGAGGCGCTCCCGCCACGGCGTCGCGCGCCAGGCGGGCTGGGCGGCCCTCGCCGCGGAGATCGCGTCGCGGGCGTCGCTGTCGGTACCTTTGGCGAACGTGCCCACGAGCACCCGGTCGTCGATCGGCGAGCGAAGCTCGAATGTCCCCGCCCCGTCGCGAGCGACGCCGTTGACGAGGTTCCGGTGGTAGGCACCAAGGCGTGCCCTGGCCCGCGCGACACCCGCCTCATAGAGGGCGTGGAGCTCCTCGTTGTCGTTGCGGAGCGTGGCGTACGTGATCTTGATCCGCTCGGTCATCGGCGATCCCCCTCGTGCACGGGTGCGGCAGGGCGGGCGCCGCCGGGCCTCGTGACGGATGGATCCGCGGGCACGATCGGGACGGCGCCCGGATGCCGCGAGCTGCGGTCCGGTGGTGGTCAGTCTAGCGCGGCGACGACGTCCGCCAGCGAGGGGGCCACCGCGTCCGGGATCGCCCGCGGGCGACGCGCTCCGACTCCCCGTGCGGCCGCGTTCTCGAGCGCTGCGGCGGCGGCCGCGTCCGTCTTGCCGGTCAGGACCAGGATGCCGCGCAGGCCCACCCGGCGCGCCCCCGCGATGTCCTGGACCGGATCGTCGCCGACCATGGCCACGTCACGCGCCCGCACGGGCCGCCCGAGGTCCGCGGCCAGGCCGGCCAGCGCGGTCCGGAACAGGATCGGGCCGGGCTTGCCGCAGGTGACCGCCCGGACCCCGGTGGCATACTCGAGCGCGGCCACGAA